>NZ_NFJG01000137.1:0-10353 GCF_002159755.1 Bacteroides sp. An269 | reverse complement strand
CAGGAAGAAAATTAATGCCAGACCGAGAGAAAAACTCAATTTCTTGACTCCGGCTGAGGTCTTTTTCAAAAATATTTCGTAATGTTGCACTCGCTGGTTGACTCTGCCGGAAGTCCCCCATTCCTTACCCGACATATTTTTTCACCTCTTCAACACATGAATTTCGCAGATTTTTGCCTAAGTTTGCCGAAAGAAACTGAAAAGGGAAAGATATGGCTAAAGAAAAAACGGTGTATGTATGCACCCATTGCGGATACGAATCGCCCAAATGGGCAGGCAAATGCCCTTCGTGCGGACAATGGAACACATTTACGGAAGAGGTGGTACGCAAGGAAACACCGGTGGCAAAACACGCGGCGCACGGCATCGAAAGCGTACGCTCGAAACCACAACAACTGCACGAAATCACTTCGAGCGAAGAGTTGCGCATCGACATGGGAGATGACGAGCTGAACCGGGTACTGGGAGGCGGGCTGGTAGAAGGCTCGCTCACCCTGATAGGAGGCGAGCCGGGCATCGGCAAGTCAACGCTTATCCTTCAGACGGTATTGCGCCTGCCCGGCCTGAAAGTGCTTTACATCTCGGGCGAAGAGAGTGCCCGCCAACTGAAACTGCGTGCCGACCGCATCCCGCATCCCGAAACGACGCAGCTGCTGATAGCCTGCGAAACGTCATTGGAACAAATCTTCACCCACATCAAGAACACAGCCCCCGCCCTGGTCATCATCGACTCCATACAGACCATATCGACCGAAACCATCGATTCTTCGCCGGGAAGCATCGTGCAAGTGCGCGAATGTTCGGCAGCCATCCTCAAGTTCGCCAAAGAGACAGGAACGCCCGTCATCCTCATCGGACATATCAACAAGGAAGGAAGCATCGCCGGACCGAAAGTGCTGGAACACATCGTAGACACGGTACTGCAGTTCGAGGGCGACCAGCACTACATGTACCGCATCCTGCGGAGCATCAAGAACCGCTTCGGGAGCACGGCGGAGCTGGGCATCTACGAGATGAGGCAGGACGGGCTGAGGCAAGTGAGCAACCCGTCGGAACTGTTGCTCACGCAAGACCACGAGGGAATGAGCGGAGTGGCTATCGCCTGCGCCGTAGAAGGCATACGCCCGTTCCTCATCGAAGTGCAGGCACTGGTGAGCACGGCAGCCTATGGCATGCCCCAGCGTTCCGCCACGGGATTCGACCTGCGGCGGATGAACATGCTGCTCGCCGTGCTGGAGAAACGGGTAGGCTTCAAGCTGGCGCAGAAGGACGTGTTCCTCAACATAGCCGGAGGACTGAAAGTGAACGACCCTGCCATCGACCTGGCGGTCATCAGCGCCATCCTTTCGAGCAATATGGACACGGAAATAGAAACCGGCGTGTGCATGGCGGGCGAAGTGGGCCTGAGCGGTGAAATCCGTCCGGTGAACCGCATCGAGCAGCGCATCGGCGAAGCGGAAAAACTGGGTTTCAAACGCATGCTCATCCCCAAACATAATCTGCAAGGTCTGGACCGGAAGAAAATCAAAATCGAACTGGTACCGGTGAGGAAGGTAGAAGAAGCCTTCCGGGAACTCTTCGGATGATGTGTTTCTCTTCACCACAGATTACACAGATTATTTTAATTTATTATTTCTCATGCCGATGAACACGATAGAATTAAACCAATTATCATATAACATTATAGGCTGTGCCTATCAAGTACATAAAGCATTGGGCCCCGGACTTCTTGAAAGCACTTACGAAACGTGTTTATGCTATGAACTGGAACAAAAAGGATTACATTATGAACGACAAAAAGGAATTGACATCAATTACAATGGCATAATCATTCCCAATGCTTACAAAATAGATATTTCCGTAGAAAATCAAGTCATTGTAGAGTTAAAATCGGTAGAAAACCTGTTGCCTATCCATACCGCTCAATTGCTCACTTACTTGAAACTTGCGAACAAACACGTTGGATTATTAATAAATTTCAATACCACAAACTTACAGAACGGTATTAAACGATATGTAAAATAAATTGTTTAATCTGTGTAATCTGTGGTGAGAAAAAAAAGATACCTATGATACAAGAACTTCAATTACGAGTACTGCCCGAACAGGCAGCAAGCGATGACAACATCAAGCAATACATCAGCCGGGAGAAGGGGCTGGACGCACGGACCATCAAGGCGATACGCATACTGAAACGGAGCATCGACGCACGCCAACGAACCATCTTCGTCAACCTGAAAGTACGGGTGTTCATCAACGAAATGCCCGAAGAAGAAGCTTTTACACATACCGAATACCGCAACGTGGAGGGGAAACCTGCCGTCATCGTAGTGGGAGCCGGACCGGGAGGACTGTTCGCGGCACTGAAACTGATAGAACTGGGACTGCGTCCCATCGTGGTAGAACGGGGGAAAAACGTACGCGAACGCAAGGAAGACCTGGCACTCATCAGCCGTGAGCACAAAGTGGACGCTGAATCGAACTACAGCTTCGGCGAAGGCGGAGCAGGTGCCTACTCGGACGGAAAGCTCTATACCCGGAGCAAGAAGCGGGGAAACGTGGAGAAGATACTGAACGTGTTCTGCCAGCACGGAGCGGACACCTCCATCCTCATCGACGCACACCCGCACATCGGGACGGACAAACTGCCGCGCGTCATCGAGAACATGCGCAACACCATCCTTGCCTGCGGAGGGGAGGTGCACTTCCAGACACGCATGGACGCGCTCATCATCGAACACAATGAAGTGGCTGGCATCGAAACGAATACAGGCAAGACGTTCCGCGGTCCCGTCATCCTTGCCACAGGACATTCGGCACGCGACGTGTACCGCTGGCTTTATACCCACGACGTACACATCGAGCCGAAAGGCATCGCTGTAGGAGTAAGGTTGGAACACCCGTCGATGCTCATCGACCAAATCCAATACCACAACAAGGCGGGACGGGGAAAATACCTGCCCGCGGCGGAATACAGCTTCGTGCAACAGGTAGACGGACGGGGCGTATACAGCTTCTGCATGTGCCCCGGAGGATTCGTGGTGCCGGCGGCAAGCGGCCCGCACCAGATAGTGGTGAACGGAATGAGCCCCAGCAACCGTGGTACGAAATGGAGCAACTCGGGGATGGTGGTGGAACTCCGCACGGAAGACCTCGCCCATCCCGACCTGCAACTGCAGGCATGCGAGGCTTTCCCCGACTCGGCGGAAGCACAGACCGAAGCCCTGACAGCACAGGCAAAGACGGAAGAAGGAACAGTACACCCGCTGGCGATGATGCGTTTCCAGGAAAAGCTGGAACAAATCTGCTGGCAACAGGGAAACATGCGGCAGACGGCTCCCGCACAACGGATGGCAGACTTTACCCGCAAGAAACTGAGCTTCGACCTGCCCCCCACGTCGTACAGTCCCGGACTGATTTCGTCGCCCCTGCACTTCTGGCTCCCGAGGTTCATCGGAGACCGCCTGAGCAAAGGTTTCCAGCTTTTCGGGAAAAGTTCGCGCGGCTTCCTTACCAACGATGCCGTGATGATAGCCGTAGAGACCCGCACTTCCGCCCCCGTACGCATCGTGCGTGATGCCGAAACGCTCCAGCACGTAACCGTAAAGGGCCTTTTCCCCTGCGGAGAAGGGGCAGGCTATGCAGGCGGCATCGTCTCGGCAGGCATCGACGGAGAGCGGTGTGCCGAAGCTGCCGCTGCCTACCTCCATCTTTCACCACAGATTACACAGATTTAGAAATAATGCACCACAGAATACACAGAAAAAATGAATGAATTTAATCTGTGTAATCTGTGGTGAAAAAAAACGCATACCATGCCACATACACCTGAAATTGCCATCCTCGAACAAAACACGCTGGCTGCACTCGGATTGCGGACCATCCTCGAAGAGCTGATACCCAATGCCGTAATCCGTATGTTCTCGTCTTTCGGACAACTGATAGACGACACGCCCGACATGTATGCCCACTACTTCGTGTCGGCACAAATCTACTTCATGCATACCGCATTCTTCCTTGAACGGCAACCGAAAACCATCGTGCTTTCGAACGGGGAACATCCGCAGCTGAACGGCGTACCCACGCTGAACTGCACCCTTGCACAAGACGAACTGCTGAAAGCCATCGTGCGCCTGCGCCAGTACGGGCATCACTCCTTACCTCCCCTGCACGCCACCGCGCACGACCTTTCGCCCCGCGAAATCGAAGTGCTGGTGCTCCTTACCAAAGGCTGCATCAACAAGGAAATAGCCGAACGGCTCAACATCAGCCTCACCACGGTCATCTCACACCGCAAGAACATTACCGAAAAGCTGGGCATCAAGTCGGTGTCCGCCCTCGCCATCTACGCCGTGATGCACGGATACGTGGAAGCCGACCGCGTGTAGGTTGTCTTTCACCACAGATTACACAGATTAAAATAATTTTATATGAATGCCCGCATCTTGCAATCAACCTGTAGGGGCGTATCGCATACGCCCGAAAGCGTTCACGTGGATAAGTTGGCGCATCCGGGCGTATGCGATACGCCCCTACATTGGCTGTTTGCGGATATTCAAATAATTTTAATTGAAAATCTGTGTAATCTGTGGTGAAAAACTACCGGAACAGCTCCGGCAAGAAATGATTCAGGTAATTGCGCCAGTTGCTCCAGATATGCCCGCCGTCCGTTTCCATGTACTCATAACGGTAGCCCTGGGCATCGAACCGTTTGCGGAGCCCCACATTGTCCTGATACAGGAAATCGGCAGTTCCGATGGCGATGAAATACAGTTTCGGAGCCTCGGCAAACTGGCGGGCAAGCTTCGTGTCAAGGTCGGCATAGACAAAAGCATTGTCTCCCTTTGCCTCACGGTTGACGGCTGCCGAAAACAAACCTACATAATCGAACAGGTCGGGATAGTTGGCAGAGATGTAAAGCGAATGGAATCCGCCCATCGACAGGCCCGCGATGGCACGGTGCGCCTTGTCGTTCACCGTGCGGTAATGCGACTCCACATACGACACGATATCGGGAAATGCCACCTCGAACGAACCTTCCATCGTCTTCGGATTCATAAACGAAGGCTTGTACATGCTGTTCGGGTACTCGCCCGGAGCAGCTTCCTGCCCGCCGTTCCCGTTCGGCATCACCACAATCATCGGTTTCGCCTTGCCTTGCGCTATCAGGTTGTCGAGTATCTGCACGGCACGCCCCAGTTCGCTCCACGCATTCTCGTCGCCCCCGGCACCGTGAAGCAGGTAGAGCACAGGGTAACGCTCCGTACCGTCCTCGTAACCTGCCGGAGTATAAACCGTCATGCGGCGGCGCTCCATCCCCAGCTTCGGACTGGGATACCACACCTTCGACACCGTGCCGTGAGGCACCTCGCGCACAAAATAGTTGGCAGACAGCTCACCGTCGACCAGAAAATAATTGGTATACGTGGCTATGTCGCGGAGCATATATACGTTGCTGGGATCCACCATCCGCAACCCGTCTACGTAGAAACAATACGTGTGCAATTCGGGCGCAGGCATCGGAGTCTCCAGCGTCCACACGCCTGCTGTGTCGCGCGTCATCGCCTGACGGAGAGGCATCTCTACCGCCCCCAGCGGAGTTTGTTTCTGCACCTTGCCGAAATAGTCGGCTTCTACCGTCACTTCTTTTGCCGCCGGTGCCAACAGACGGAATGTGACTGTCTGCGCCGCCGTATCCACTTCCGGCGAAACGATGTTCCCTGTGTTTACCGCAACGGTCTCTTGCGATTGGGCAGCGAGTGCGAACAGGCATCCCGCCGCCAGCATCCATAATCTTTGTTTCATACTTATCGTTTTATTAATACGTTGACAAAATTAGCACAATTCCCGCAAAGGCATTCCGCTTTCCTCACAGATTATATCAAAAAATAAAATATTTTTTTAGGAACTGTTTTGAATTTATCGTATGCTGATTTAGGATGAGTTTTGAAGACCCCAAAAACTGCCAAAGCACACACGAAAACGAACACATCAAGACGAGAAAAAACTTTTTGTAGAAATTCAAAACAGTTTTTTAATGAAGACTTTACTTTTATAGCGGAATATCGAAAACAAGCATTATCCATTATCTTTGCATATACTACAAGAAGGTAGAGAAAGTAAAGAATGAAGAATAAAGGGCAATGGCACTGCTTATGCTATCAGCCTAAAAGGTGTTGGCTTCTACTTGACTTCTTACCTCCTGTAAGTTTCACAAATTAAAATATTTTACGCATGAAAAGCAATGTATATCTTGCCTCTAAGCCACGCTACGAAATACTGGACGGACTACGCGGTGTAGCCGCTGTGCTTGTCGTAGCCTACCATTTGTTTGAAACCTATTACCACGGCGGTACCAGCCAGCCCATCAATCACGGCTATCTTGCTGTAGACTTCTTTTTTGTCTTGTCGGGATTTGTCATAGGGTATGCTTACGATGACCGATGGGACCGTATGTCGACATGGGGATTTGTCAAAGGTGGTGCTCGGCAATGATTGTCGTATTACTGTGCATGCCCTGGATGGGATTAGGTCCGGAAGGAAACGCACGCTGGACAAACGGGCTTTACGAAGCTGCCTGTATCCTGGTTTTCTTTCCGCTTATCGTATCCATAGGCGCCGGAAGCAGCGTAAAGGGAAGCACCTCGGAAAGCATCAATAAGTTCCTCGGCGACATATCTTTTCCACTATACATCACCCATTACCCGCTTATTTATATGCAAATGGCATGGGCAAACAGCCACAAAGATGCCCCCACAGGCACACACATATTCGTTGCAGTCAGCACTTTCCTGCTTGCTATTCTGATAGCATACGGAGCTTACCGCCTCTACGACCTGCCAGTACGTGAATGGCTGAAAAAGCAATTGTTCAAACCTGCCACCCCTTCTGATGCAAATAAGACAAAATGAATGTCCGCCCACAGCCAATATATAGTCCTGAAAAATGAATATATACTGCATACGCGGTTGAATATATACTGCATACGCATTTGAATATATACTGCATACGCCTATGGATATATACTGCGTTTTCAACTCAGCCGGATTGGCTAACCGTGGACATTCATAATAAACAATACCAACCGGCAGCACACGGATGATGCCAGTCTCTGTGTGCTGCCCCCAATGCTTCAACGTCACCTGAACGAAAGAGAAAGACGCTGCTTCACATCCTTTCCGCCGATATCCCCGACAGATACCTGTATGCTTGCTTTACCGCTCTTCTTATTGGAACGCACCACCAGCAATGCACGTCCTTTCCATAAGCGATGCGTAGAATCGAAATACGGGTCTTCATCTTTGATGTCGGCATTGCCTAAAGCAAGCAACGTAGCCGCCCCCTCGACAGATACCGATAACCGGTTATCAGCCACCGGTACGGTCTGCCCTTCCGCATCGATTGCCTCTATTACTATAAACGAAAGGTCCTGCCCGTCGGCATTGAGCTTACTTCGGTCCGCTGTAAGGCGCAGAGCAACAGGTTTTCCTGCTGTTCGCAAGGTCTGTGTTTCGATTGTTTCTCCATTGCGGATGCCTTCAGCTTTCAGCACACCCGGTGTATATGCCAAGGAAAATACAGCTTTCATTTCCGCTACCGGCTTTTCCTCTATCAGTTGGTCATTCAAGTAGAGCCGTACCATAGGATAATGTGAATATACTTCCACTTCTATCGGTTTACCTTCATGCCCTTCCCAATTCCATGAAGCAAAAGTAGGCCACGTCCCCCACTGCGTAGTCTGTATTTTTCCTTTGTAGCCATCAGGCTCTTTTACGGCGATGTACAAATGCTCGTCTCCCGCATCATTCCACAACATAGAGCGGTAATGGCTGATAGGTTTGCGCAGTCCCGTCAGGTCGATATCGCCACAATAAGCAGCATGCCACGGATAAAGCGGACGGTGGTAATGCTCACCCGGCACATCGCCTTCGTAATACCAGCGTCCAATGCCCGACTCACCGATATAGTCTACCGCCGTCCATACAAAATCACCGATAATGTATGCATGGTCTTTTACTTTACGGAAATTCTTCCAGGCATCGTTGGGATACGATTCGGTCTGCATCATGATGCGTGAAGGGACACGCTGATGATCTCCCTCTGATTTATGTATCATATAATTATACCCCACAATATCGTGTGCTTCAGCCAACGGGTCGTATATCTCCCAGTCTTTGTCCCATGCGGCAAGCGCCGATGTCACCGGACGTGTCGGATCCAGTTTGCGGCAAAGGCCTGCCAGTTTACGTGCCGTAGTCACCACCTCTAATTTCTTCCGTTCGATTACTTCATTACCGATGCTCCAGCAGAAGATGCTGGGATGATTGCGGTCGCGGAGCACCATCGCTTCAATATCACGTTTCCACCATTCGTCAAACAACGTATGATAATCATACGTATTTTTGGCATCACGCCAACCGTCGAAAGCTTCATCGATAACCAACAGCCCCAACTCGTCGCAAGCATGAAGAAAAATTTCCGAAGGAATGTTGTGTGAAGTACGTACGGCATTGAAACCAGCCTGTTTCATCAGCTCTGCTTTCCTCCATTCGGCACGGTCGTAGGCAGCCGCCCCCAAAATGCCGTTGTCGTGATGCAGGCATCCGCCATTCAATAAGACAGCCTTTCCATTCAACAGAAAACCTTTTTCGGCTGAATAGGCCAAAGTACGGAAACCGAAGCGTTCTTCTTTACAATCTACCGTTTCCCCTTCTTCGGTCACGGTGATGCGGGCGGTATACAAGTTCGGGGTATCGGGCGACCAAGGCTTTGCATCGGATAATGCCAAGGTATGCGTTACACCAATCCGCTCACCCGGCTCCAGCACGATTGTTTCAGTCTGATGCTGTCCGGATACTTCTGTTTTTACTTCAACTGTCCTCTTTTCATCCGTTTCGTTCTCTATGTCAGTCTTAATGACTGCTGTATGCAAATCGGGAGTTGTTACCTGGATACCCCAATTTGCGATGTGCACCAGTTCACTTTCAACCAGCCACACATTACGGTAAATTCCCGAACCTGTATACCAACGGCAATTCTTCTGCTGCGAATTATCAACTCTGACCGCCACCGTATTCTTTCCCGTTTTCACATACGATGTAATATCTACAAAAAACGAAGAATAGCCATACGGATGCCCACCTGCACGCTGCCCGTTGACATAGACCTCCGAGTTCATATAGATTCCTTCGAAATAAAGTTGGTATTTCCTGCCCTCAATAGCCTTGGGTAGTTCAAACGTCTTGCGGTACCATCCGATGCCGGCAGGTAAATAGCCTCCATCATTACCGGCTGGTGCATCCTTGTCAAAACGTCCTTCGATGCTCCAGTCGTGCGGAAGCGTCAGTTCCCTCCACACTCCGTCATCAAATACTTTGTTTTTTGCTTCTGCGATATCACCTAAATGGAAACGCCAGCCATTATTGAACAATTGTTTTCCGGAAGATGCCGACACCGAAAGGCACAGCACCAGCAATGCATACATAAGAATCTGTTTTTTCATGGGTATCAATTTTGGTTTCTGAATCTGTTGCAAAAATAAAGAAAATATCCGCCAGATTTCAAGAATTTGTTTAACTTTGTATTCACTCACATCAAAAAACTTCTATTTATGAAAAAACTATCTCACCTTACCCTTGCCATCGGCTTTGCCGGTATATGCCTCACCGCATGCACCAGCTACAGTGCCCAAGATTACGTGAACGACATGAAAAACCTGACCGAAGAAACTCTCAAAAATGCATCTACCTATACGGAAGAAGACTGGAAACGGGTAGGCGAAGAATACCGCAGCATCAATGAAAAAGGCAAAAAAGTACTGGAAAACATGACCGAAGACCAACGGAAAGAACTGGAAAAATTCTCAGAAGAGATGTCGGACAAAGCCGCCGAGTTCAATCATGAGGAACTGAAAAAGCAATTCGATGATATTATGGAACAGGCAAATGATTTTGTAAATGATATAAAACAGCAGCTGCAGGATCTGAAAGAAGAGAATGAATAAAAATAAAGAGAGGTTGTCCGGTTTATTTGCATCCCAAAATTTAAAAACTGATATTGAAAAGAAGACTATCCTCCCCAGCAATACACATTTTTCACTTTGTCTTCCAAATTGAAATACCCCCAATTAAATGGGTTAAATAATAGAAAGAAGCTGAATTCTAAGAATTTTCCAAACAAAATTTAAAGGAGGTTACCTATCCGAGCAACCTCCTTTCTTTGGCTTACTATATGTATAAGAGAGAACTAAGAAGCTGTTTTGAATTTCTCCAAAAAGTTTTTCTTGGCTTGATGTATCCGTTTTCGTGTGTGCTTTGGGCGATTTTTTGGTCCTTTTCGCTCCTGTTCTTCGTC
>NZ_NFJG01000136.1:0-10577 GCF_002159755.1 Bacteroides sp. An269 | reverse complement strand
AATTTATCGTGCGATGATTTGGGATGAGTTTTTGAGGCATTTTTGCTTCTGTGATGAGGAAGATAGCGGGCTATCTGACGAAGAACAGGAGCGGAAAGGACCAAAAAATTGCCCAAAGCACACACGAAAACGGATACATCAAGCCAAGAAAAACTTTTTGGAGAAATTCAAAACAGCTTCTCAATCATACATTGATTCATATCCGCTAAATAAATTTATCGGAAAAATTGAAATGCTCTCTTACTAATGATAATTTTTTTCGATAAAAAAGTTTCATTTTATTTGTTTATTCGGGAAAAGGCTTTACCTTTGCAACCGTAAAAACCAATTAAACCGAATGACAATGACAACTGATATACGAATTAACTTGGCAGTCCTGCATTTGATTCACGTCGTGGTGGTACCAGGGGGTGAGGAAGGTTCGTGTATGTAGTTGTTCGAGATTATACGTTGAAAAGCCTTTCTCACCCCTGAGGTCGAGAGAGGCTTTTTTATAATTGGCAGTTGGGTTAAGCTGGTATTGTGATTGGGTGGAAGCTCAAGAACTTAAAAACTAACAAACTTAAAAACTAAAGAACTAAAAAAACATAATGGAGATGAAACATCAGTTACGCAGTTCAATGAGTACCGAAGGCCGGCGCATGGCGGGAGCCCGCGCCTTGTGGGTGGCCAACGGGATGAAGAAAGAAATGATGGGCAAGCCGATTATTGCGGTGGTCAACTCGTTTACCCAGTTTGTGCCGGGACATACCCACCTGCATGAAATCGGGCAGATGGTGAAAGCCGAAATCGAACGGCAGGGGTGCTTTGCCGCCGAGTTCAACACCATTGCCATTGATGACGGAATAGCGATGGGGCACGACGGGATGTTGTATTCATTGCCTTCGCGCGACATTATCGCCGACAGCATCGAGTATATGGTGAACGCGCATAAGGCGGATGCGATGATTTGCATCTCCAATTGCGACAAGATTACGCCGGGGATGCTGATGGCGGCGATGCGGCTCAATATCCCCACGGTGTTCGTGTCGGGAGGACCGATGGAGGCCGGCGAATGGGGCGGGATGCATCTCGACCTGATAGACGCGATGATTAAGTCGGCGGACACGAGTGTGAGCGATGCCGATGTGGCGGAAATAGAGCGTCACGCCTGTCCCGGATGCGGGTGCTGCTCGGGAATGTTCACCGCCAACTCGATGAATTGCCTGAACGAGGCAATCGGGCTTGCCCTGCCGGGGAACGGCACCGTTCTTGCCACGCACGCCAACCGCCGCATCCTGTTCGAAGACGCGGCACGGCTCATCGTGGAGAATGCGTGGAAGTATTACCGTGATGGGGATGATAGTGTATTGCCACGGAGCATCGCCACACGCCAGGCTTTTCTCAACGCCATGACCCTCGACATTGCGATGGGCGGTTCTACCAACACGGTGCTTCACCTGCTTGCCATTGCCCACGAGGCGGAAGTGGATTTCTGTATGGACGACATCGACCAGCTTTCGCGACGCGTGCCTTGCCTGTGCAAGGTGGCTCCCAATACGCAGAAATACCACATACAGGACGTGAACCGTGCCGGTGGTATTCTGAACATTTTGGGCGAGCTGGCGAAGGGGGGCTTGCTGGACACTTCGGTGCGCCGGGTAGACGGAACTACCTTGGCAGAAGCCATTGCCCGATATAATATATGTGTGCCCGCTCCCGATTCCGAGGCGTTGCGCATTTACCGGAGCGCACCGGGCGGAAAGTTCTGCATCGAGCTGGGCGCGCAGGACACGATGTACGATACATTGGACACCGACCGTGCCGCAGGGTGTATCCGCGATTTGCAACATGCTTATTCGAAAGACGGAGGCCTGGCGGTATTGAAGGGTAACATTGCGCAGGACGGATGCGTGGTGAAGACGGCTGGGGTGGATGAGAGTATCTGGAAATTCTCCGGTCCCGCTAAAGTCTTCGATTCGCAGGAAGCGGCTTGCGAGGGAATCTTGGGAGGCAAGGTGGTGAGCGGCGATGTGGTGGTCATCACCCACGAAGGTCCCAAAGGAGGACCGGGAATGCAGGAAATGCTTTACCCCACATCGTACATCAAGTCGAAACACTTGGGCAAAGAGTGTGCCCTCATTACCGACGGACGCTTTAGCGGCGGTACATCGGGCTTGAGCATCGGGCACATTTCGCCTGAAGCTGCTGCCGGAGGAAACATCGGTAAGATTGTAGACGGCGACATCATCGAGATAGATATCCCGAACCGTACCATCAACGTACGGCTGAGCGATGAGGAACTGGCGGCACGCCCGATGGCACCCGTTACGCGCGACCGCAAGGTGTCGAAAGCTCTTAGGGCGTATGCCGCGATGGTAAGCTCGGCGGATAAAGGAGGAGTGAGAATGATTGACTGAATTGTTTAGGTACTAGGTAACTAGGTTCTGGATACCATTCGTAAGACTATTCAAAACTTAGTCAACTAGTGTCTAAACCCTAGTTCCTAAAATAAATAAAAGGAAGAATATGGACAAAGAAAGAATAACAGGCTCGGAGGCATTGATGCGTTCGCTGGAGCACGAAGGGGTGAAGACGCTTTTCGGCTATCCCGGCGGAGCCATTATGCCTGTATTTGATGCATTATACGACCATCGGGACAAGTTGAACCATATCCTTGTGCGCCACGAACAGGGAGCGGTACATGCGGCACAGGGCTTTGCCCGGGTGTCGGGTGAGGTAGGAGTATGTCTGGTGACGAGCGGTCCCGGCGCTACGAATACCATTACTGGTGTGGCGGATGCGATGATAGACAGTACGCCCATTGTGGTGATAGCCGGTCAGGTGGGTGCATCGTTATTGGGTACAGACGCTTTTCAGGAAGTGGACTTGGTAGGTGTTACCCAGCCTATATCGAAATGGAGTTACCAGATACGTCGTGCCGAAGACGTGGCATGGGCGGTGTCGCGTGCGTTCTACCTTGCGCGGAGCGGGCGTCCCGGTCCGGTGGTGCTCGATTTTGCCAAGAATGCGCAGACCGAAATGACGGAATATGAACCGGTGGATGTGGACTTTATCCGGAGTTATGACCCTGACCCCGAGACCGACCCGAAGATGGTGGCAGAGGCGGTGAAGCTCATCAACGAAGCCGAACGCCCCTTGCTGCTGGTAGGGCAGGGTGTAGAATTGGGAGGTGCACAAGAAGAACTGAAAGCATTTGCCGAGAAGGCGGACATCCCCTGCGGATGTACCTTGTTGGGGCTTTCGGCATTGCCTTCAGCCCATCGGCTGAACAAGGGAATGCTGGGGATGCACGGTAATCTTGCTCCTAACGTGAAGACTAACGAGTGTGATGTGCTGATAGCCGTGGGGATGCGTTTCGACGACCGTGTGACGGGTAAGCTGGAAACATACGCCCGTCAGGCGAAGGTCATCCACTTGGATGTAGACCCTTCGGAGATAGGCAAGAACGTGCCGGTGGATGTGCCCGTGCTGGGCAATTGCAAGCGTACGTTGGCTTTACTGACCGAATTGATACAGACCCACAAGCATACGGAATGGATAGAAAGTTTCCGCCCGTACGATGAGAAAGAGTACGAGCAGGTAATCCGTCCCGAGGTACATCCAGAAAGCGGTCCGCTGAATATGGGCGAGGTGGTCAATGCCGTGAGCGAGGCAACTTGCCGCGAAGCGATATTGGTGACCGATGTAGGCCAGAACCAGATGATGGCATGCCGCTATTTCAAGTTTGGGAAAAAACGGAGCATCGTGACTTCGGGTGGTATGGGAACGATGGGCTTCTGCCTTCCGGCGGCAATTGGTGCCACGTTCGGATGTCCCGGACGCACGGTATGTGCCTTTATGGGCGACGGAGGCTTGCAGATGACGATGCAAGAGCTGGGTACCGTGATGGAGCAGCAAGTACCGGTGAAGCTTATTTTACTGAACAATAATTACTTAGGTAATGTGCGTCAATGGCAGGCGATGTTTTTCAACCGCCGCTATTCGTTTACGCCGATGATGAATCCCGACTACATGCAGATAGCTGCCGCCTACGGCATAGCCGGACGCCGCGTGATGGAACGGGACGAGCTGGAAGGTGCCATCCGCGAGATGCTGGACACTGACGGACCTTTCCTGCTCGAAGTGTGTGTGGTAGAAGAAGGCAATGTGCTTCCGATGACTCCTCCGGGAAATTCGGTAAACGATATGCTGCTTGAACTGGATTGTTGAATATCAGTTGACAAGGTACCAGTTTACAAGGAGACAAGGTTCTGAATAGCTTTGTGTATCTAAAACCTTGTCAACTCGTTAACTCGTCAACTTGTTACCTAAAAATAAAACGCAAATGGATAATAAGACATTATATACAATTATCGTTCACTCGGAAAACTTTGCCGGTTTGCTCAATCAGGTGACCGCCGTGTTCACCCGCCGGCAAATCAATATCGAGAGCCTGAACGTTTCGGCATCTTCCATCAAGGGCGTGCATAAATATACGATAACGTGCTGGACTACCCCCGACATCGTGGAGAAGGTAGTGCGTCAGATAGAGAAGAAAATCGATGTCATTCAGGCGCATTATTTCACTGAAAAGGAAATCTTTCAGCGTGAGGTGGCGATGTACAAGGTTTCTACACCCGAGTTTCAGTCGAACCCCGAGGCATCGAAGGTGGTGCGCCGTGCCAGTGCGCACATCGTGGAGGTGAACCCCACGTTCTGCATCGTGGAACTGACAGGAATGAGTGCCGAAATCACCGACTTGTACCAGAAGCTGAAAGACCTGAACTGCGTGCTCCAGTTTGTCCGCTCAGGGCGGATAGCTGTGTCTACCAGTTGTTTCGAGCGGGTGAACGAGTACCTGGCGCATCGGGAAGAACGTTATTTGAAAGAGAAAAAAGAGTAAACATTATGGACGCAAAAGAGAAAGTAGGCAGATACGAATTTGTGGCTGAGCCTTTTCATGTAGATTTTGCGGGACGGCTCACCATGGGAGTATTGGGAAACCATTTATTGAATTGTGCCGGATTCCATGCCGCCGACCGCGGGTTTGGGATAGCGGTATTGAATGAGAACCATTATACGTGGGTGCTTTCGCGCTTGGCGGTAGAAATGACCGATATGCCCCGGGCATACGAGAAGTTCAGTATCGAGACATGGGTGGAAAATGTCTACCGGCTCTTCACCGACCGCAACTTCGCGGTACTCAATGCGGAAGGCAAGCCCATCGGTTATGCACGTTCGGTATGGGCGATGATTAGTATGGAGACCCGTAAGCCTGCCGATTTGTTTCTCTTGCATGGCGATGAAATCACAAGCTATATATGCGCCGACAAGCCTTGTCCCATCGCAAAGGCGGGCAGGGTAAAGGTAGGCGATGCGCAGCTGGTGGCGGAATATCATACCCGGTACAGCGACATCGACCTGAACGGGCATGTGAACAGCATCAAGTACATCGAGCATATCCTCGACCTGTTCCCGCTGGAAATGTACCGTGAAAAAACGCTGCACCGTTTCGAGGTTGCGTATGCAGCCGAAAGCCATTATGGTGATGTGCTGGGGTTTTATCGGGAACAGAAATCGGAAAACGAATACGACATCGAGGTACGGAAGAACGGGACTGAGACCGCCATACGGAGCAAAGTGGTGTTTGAATAATTAATAATTAAAATGAATGTCCGCAATCATCCTATGTAGGGGCAAAATGCGGATATTCATAATAATTAAAAAACTCTGTGTGCCTCTGTGTCCTTTGTGGTGAAAACTTAAAAACTAACAAACTTAAAAACTAACAAACTCAAATATTAACTTGCGGACCGGTAAGGTCTGCGTAAAAAGATTGTAATTTTATGGCAAAAATGAATTTTGGCGGAGTTATCGAAAACGTAGAGACCCGCGAAGAATTTCCTTTGGAAAAAGCACGTGAAGTATTGAAAGACGAAACCATAGCCGTAATCGGTTACGGCGTACAGGGACCGGGCCAGTCGTTGAACCTGCGCGATAACGGGTTCAATGTCATCGTGGGCCAGCGTCCGGGAAAGACATACGATAAAGCTGTTGCCGACGGATGGGTGCCGGGTGAAACCCTTTTCGGCATCGAAGAGGCTTGCGAGCGTGCGACGATAATCGCCGTATTGCTCTCGGATGCAGCGCAGATAGCTTGCTGGCCGACTATCGAGAAACATCTTACGGCTGGTAAGGCATTGTATTTCTCTCACGGTTTCGCCATTACGTGGAACGACCGTACAGGTGTGGTTCCCCCGAAAGATGTAGACGTGATTATGGTGGCACCGAAAGGTTCGGGAACTTCTTTGCGTACCATGTTCCTCGAAGGCCGCGGGCTGAACTCGTCATATGCTATCTATCAGGATGCTACCGGTAAGGCTTGGGACCGTGTCATCGCTATGGGTATCGGTATTGGTTCGGGATACCTGTTCGAAACCACTTTCCAGCGCGAAGCTACTTCCGACCTGACCGGCGAACGCGGTACGCTGATGGGTGCCATCCAGGGCTTGCTTTTGGCTCAGTACGAAACTTTGCGCGAACACGGGCACACACCTTCTGAAGCTTTCAATGAAACCGTAGAAGAGCTTACCCAGTCGCTGATGCCGCTCTTTGCCGCCAAAGGTATGGATTGGATGTATGCCAACTGCTCTACTACAGCCCAGCGCGGCGCACTCGACTGGATGGTTCCGTTCCACGATGCTACCAAGCCGGTATTCGAAAAACTGTATAAGTCGGTAGCCGACGGACTGGAAGCCCAGCGTTCCATCGACTCCAACTCTCAGCCCGACTATCGCGAAAAGCTGAACGAAGAGCTGAAAGCCTTGCGCGAAAGCGAAATGTGGCAGACGGGTGTGGTAGTACGCAAGCTCCGTCCGGAAAATAACTGAGCAATTGACAATTGACAATTATTTCTGATTGGCAATTGATGATTGGTAATGATTGCTTTATGCTCCAGTCCCCAAAAGGCACAAAGCACTTTGCCGGTTGTCAATTGCCAATTGTTTTTTTGGCAGATAAGAAAAAGTGTTGTACATTTGCCGTAGACCATTAAAAAACAGACTATTTATGAAAATGCGTGTATTTTTAGGAATGATGGCAATGTGCTTTGCGCTTTTTGTGTATGCAGAGAGTGATCCTACGTCGTTTGTACGGAACAGATATCCGGATGCCCGTATTTTAGACCGTGATTGGGATGACGGATTCATCGAAGTGAAAATGTCGCATCGCGGAAAGGAAAAGATCGTTATTTTCAATGCCGATGGAAAATGGTTGCGTACCATGTGGGAAGTACGCCGCAGCAGGCTTCCGCGTGCGGTAATCAGCGTATTGAGACGGACAGGGTTCGTGTACGAAGAGATAGACGATAACGATAATATGGCGATGGAGAACCGTCGGGGAATGTTCTATATCGTTCAGGCCGACCGTAATGACCAAAGCTACGTGCTGGTGGTGTCGGAGCGGGGAAACATCATCGACCGCTTTTACGATGACGAATGGGATGACGAGTGGGACGAAGGACGCTGGGAAGGCGAGTCTTGGGATGACGGCGAGGACCATTTCGACGAAGGAGATGATGAGTGGGACGACCACAACCGTTATCGCCGTCCTCACCGCCACCATCGCGGGTGTTGTCATGAAGACGATGGTGAGGACCGTTTCGATGAGGGAGACGACTAGTGAGAAGTTATCGCCCCGCTGGTGTGGGCTGGGAGTTGAATGCCAATACCTCAGAAAAACTTTTTGGAGAAATTCAAAACAGATTCTCGGTAAGACTATCGACCTTTAACTCCTGAACGAAGTGATAATTTCTGTGAAACATAACTACGTTTAACTCCTGGTTCACATGAATAGCAAATTGGCAAATCGTAACTTGAAAAAAGATTCTCCGTGGGCGTGGGTGCCTACGCTCTATTTTGCGGAAGGGCTGCCCTATATAGCGGTAATGACCCTCTCGCTGGTGATGTATAAGCGGATGGGCATCTCGAATGCCGAGGTGGCGCTCTATACGGGTTGGCTCAACCTGCCGTGGGTGGTCAAGCCTTTGTGGAGCCCGTTCGTAGACTTGGTGCGCACCAAACGCTGGTGGGTAGTGGCAATGCAAATGCTTATTGGTGCTGCACTGGCGGGTATTGCTTTCCTTATACCTGCACCGCATTTCTTTCAGTCCACGCTCGCCCTGTTCTGGCTGATGGCGTTTGCCTCCGCCACTCACGACATTGCAGCCGACGGGTTCTATATGTTGGGGCTTACGCCGCACCAGCAAGCTTTGTTTGTGGGCATCCGGAGCACCTTCTACCGCCTTGCCACCATCGCTGGCCAAGGATTGCTCCTGATGTTTGCCGGCTGGTTGGAACAGTCGGGTAGGGGAATCCCTTTTGCCTGGAGCGTTACGTTCTTACTGTTGGCGGGGGTGTTTCTTGCTGTGTTCGTCTACCACGCTTTTGTACTTCCGTGTCCCAGTGCCGACCGTCCGGCAGCAAGCATTTCGGTGCAGAGCCTGTGGCGCGAGTTCCTTCTCACTTTCCGCTCGTTTTTCCGTAAGGAAGGCATCGGCGTGGCATTGCTCTTCATGCTGCTCTACCGCTTCCCCGAAGCGCAATTGGCGAAGATGGGCATTCCGTTCCTGCTCGACCCCGTGGCAGAAGGAGGGCTGGGCATGACCACCGAGCAGATAGGTTTCACGCAGGGCACAGTGGGCGTCATCGGGTTGACTTTGGGCGGCATTCTGGGTGGCATCGCCGTGGCGCGTCACGGCTTGAAGCGTTGGCTTTGGGCGATGGTGTGGGCGATATCTCTGCCCGACCTGGTGTACGTTTACCTCAGCTATTTTCCCCAAACGCCCTTACTTTGGGTCAACGTGTGCATTTTCATCGAGCAGTTGGGCTACGGCTTCGGCTTCACCGCCTACATGATGTACCTCATCTATTTTTCGCGTGGGAGCCACAGCACCGCCCATTACGCCATCTGTACCGCCTTTATGGCGCTGGGCATGATGTTGCCTGGCATGGCAGCCGGCTGGCTTCAGGAGCTTCTGGGCTATCGTCATTTCTTCATCTGGATTATGGCGTGCTGCGGTGCGACTTTCGCCGTGGCGGCCTTGCTGAAGATAGACCCGGAATTTGGGAAGAAATGAGTAGATTTAATGGCTAATGTGAGAATGAATCAGCACATTGCATTTGTTTATTAGAAGCTGTTTTGAGTTTATCGTGCGATGATTTGGGATGAGTTTTTGTAAAGACGCAAAATCTTGCGTCTTGACTATGAGGAAGATAGCGGGCTATCTGACGAAGAACAGGAGCGAAAAGGACCCAAAATCGCCCAAAGCACACACGAAAACGGATACATCAAGCCAAGAAAAACTTTTTGGAGAAATTCAAAATAGCTTCTTAGCACATTAAACTGTAGTTTTGTAAATTGAAAATTGAAAAATAGTAAATGAATTTATGTTGGCTTATACTTATGTAGAACAAGGCAGATTCGAATGGCGCGATAAGCCGGAACCTCGGCTGGAGGGGCCGCGCGATGCCATCGTAAGGGTCACGCTGAGCAGCATTTGCACCAGCGACCTGCATATCAAACACGGAAGCGTGCCGCGTGCCGTGCCGGGCATCACGGTAGGTCACGAGATGGTGGGTGTGGTGGAAGCCGTGGGCGAGGCTGTGAAGAACGTTGCGCCGGGCGACCGTGTGACCGTCAATGTGGAAACCTTTTGCGGAGAATGCTTCTTTTGCCGCCACGGGTACGTGAACAATTGTACCGACCCTCACGGCGGATGGGCGCTGGGATGCCGTATCGATGGTGGGCAGACGGGATATGTACGTGTGCCTTATGCCGACACAGGGCTGAACCGCATCCCCGACTCGGTGACCGACGAGCAGGCGTTGTTTGTGGGCGATATACTTGCTACCGGCTTTTGGGCGGCGCGTATCTCCGAGGTGAAAGAGGAGGATACGGTGCTTATCATCGGAGCCGGTCCTACGGGTATTTGTACCTTGCTTTGCACGATGCTGAAGCGTCCGCGGCGCATCATTGTGTGCGAACGTTCGCCCGAACGAATCCGTTTCGTACGCCGGCATTACCCCGAAGTGCTGGTAACAGAACCCGAAGATTGCCTTGCCTTTGTGAAAGCGCATAGTGTGCACGGTGGTGCCGATGTGGTGATGGAAGTGGCAGGAACAGACGATACGTTCCGCCTGGCGTGGGAGTGTGCCCGTCCCAATGCCATCGTGACCGTGGTGGCGATGTACGACAAGCCCCAAATGTTGCCTTTGCCCGACATGTATGGCAAGAATCTCACCTTCAAGACTGGCGGTGTGGACGGGTGTGACTGCGCCGAGATACTCGATCTGATAGAAGCAGGCAAGATAGATACTACTCCGCTTATTACCCATCGTTTTCCGCTTCGCCAGATAGAGGAGGCTTATCACATTTTTGAGAATAAGATGGACGGGGTGATGAAGATTGCTATCAGTGGATAATTAGTTTTAGAAGCTGTTTTGAATTTATCGTGCGATGATTTGGGATGAGTTTTTGAGGCATTTTCGCTTTTGTGATGAGGAAGATAGCGGGCTATCTGACGAAGAACAGGAGCG
>NZ_NFJG01000135.1:0-10628 GCF_002159755.1 Bacteroides sp. An269 | reverse complement strand
GACGAAGAACAGGAGCGAAAAGGACCAAAAAATCGCCCAAAGCACACACGAAAACAGATACATCAAGCCAAGAAAAACTTTTTGGAGAAATTCAAAACAGCTTCTTATATTGCATTGCATTCTCCCACGCAACAGGAAAGCTTTCCGCACGCAATAAGTGTTTCAGCCAGTTTTATTGCATTGAAACTAAAGTTTCATTGCAATAAAACTAAAGTTTCAATTATATAAAATCACCGATGAACTTATATTAGTGAATAAAGGCACCGGCATACATACAGCTTATCATTCTTTTTTCCAAGTGTATTCGTACTGGCAATAATCGTATTCTGGTTCTTCAGCGATGCCATATTTACGGAATACCATGCGCACGTAGTCTTGTGCCTGAGGCGTGAAAGCCCTTTCGTGCCGCTTCAGCCGATAAAACAAATTTTTCCCGAAACTGCACAACAAGTCATTCTTTATCGCCATCGCCTTCTCGTGCATCAGTTTGTCGAACATCTTGCTCCAGCCGTAAGCGTACTTCACCGGCGTATCATCAAGAAACTCAGTGCACTTCTTTCCCGTCTGCTTCCATTGGGGGTTGAGCATGCAGACGTAACGCACGTCTTCCGGAATGAATTTCGTCACCTGATAACGCAAGCACTTGTCCGCGCGCTTGCAATTCCCGTTCAGGCAATGCCCGAACCTCTTCGGCACGATGCTGTAATCTAATTCTTTTATCATGATAAAGAAAAACTTTTTGTAGAAATTCAAAACACATTCTTACACAAAGGAACAATTTTATTAGGAAACAAGCAAGCCGAAAACAAAAATATTCACCACAGAGGCCACAGAGTACCACAAAGGAAAAATTTAAAAGACTCTGTGTACCTGTGGTGAGAAAATGCACAAAGCTATACCGCAACAGTATAAGCAGAACAGATTTGCATATCCGGAAAATTATTGATAACTTGTCGCCATATTTCAAATACCAGTAAAAACAAGATTGAAACATGATGAAGAAACAGGCATTTTTATTACTCCTTGCCTTGGGTACCTCTCCGGCATGGGCGCAACAAGCCACCGTATCAGGTCCTGATAACCAACTCAAGGTAGACATTACGGTAGAAGCAGGTACCCCGTTTTATTCTGTAACCTACAAAGGCAAGACCATGCTGGAAAAATCACCGCTAGGTTTCGTATCCAATGTAGGCGACTTCAGTCAAGGGATGACTTACATAAGCCAGAAAAACCGCACCCTCGAAGAAACTTACCGGATGGACCGCACCAAACAATCGGAAGTAAACTACCGTGCCAATGAACTGACCGTCACCCTGCAGAATGCAGAGCAGAAACCGATAGACGTGACTTTCCGGGTGAGCGACAACGATGTAGCTTTCCGCTACGAAATACCCCGTTACGGCGATACGGGCAGTATCGTCATCGAACGCGAAACAACAGGGTTCGATTTTCCTTCGTATACCACCACCTTCCTTACGCCACAAAGCGACCCGATGATAGGCTGGAAACGCACCAAACCCAGCTACGAAGAAGAATACACACCTGATGCCCCACTGACCACCCGCTCGCAATATGGCCACGGATTTACCTTCCCCGGCCTGTTCCGCATCGGTGAAGACGGATGGGCATTGGTCAGCGAGACCGGAGTAGATGCCAGATATTGTGCCTCACACCTGAGCGATGCCACTACAGAAGGTTTGTTTACCATCGCCTTCCCTATGCCGGAAGAGAATAACGGAAACGGAACAACAACGGCAGGACTGGCACTTCCGGGTACAACACCCTGGCGTACGATTACGGTAGGCGACGGACTGAAACCAATCGTGGAAACTACTGTGCCCTGGGACGTAGTAAAACCCCGTTTCACTTCCGGACATACCTATAAATATGGCAAAGGGACCTGGAGCTGGATTGTATGGCAAGACGCCAGCATCAATTACGATGACCAAGTGCGCTACATCGACCTGGCTTCGGCTATGGGATTCAACTATGCCCTGATAGACAACTGGTGGGACACAAACATCGGACGTGAAGGGATAGAAAAACTGGTAAAGTACGCACGTTCGAAAAACGTAGAACTGTTCTTATGGTATAGTTCAAGTGGCTATTGGAACGACATCGTGCAGGGACCTACCAACCGGATGGACAGCCCCATTGAGCGCAAACAGGAAATGAAATGGATGCAGAAAATCGGAGTGAAAGGCATCAAGGTAGACTTCTTCGGAGGCGACAAGCAGGAGACCATGCGCCTGTACGAATCCATTCTGAGCGATGCCGACGACTACGGCCTGATGGTTATCTTCCACGGCTGTACCCTCCCGCGCGGTTGGGAACGCATGTATCCCAACTATGTGGGAAGCGAAGCGGTACTGGCTTCGGAAAACTTGATATTCAATCAACACTTCGATGATATGGAAGCTTTCAATGCCTGCCTGCACCCGTTTATCCGCAATACCGTAGGCTGTATGGAATTTGGCGGCACCTTCCTGAACAAGCGTTACAACCGCACGAATGATGGAGGAACCACCCGCAAAACTACCGATATATTCCAGCTTGCCACGGCGGTTCTCTTCCAAAACCCGATTCAGAACTTTGCCATCACGCCCAACAACCTGACCGATGCTCCCCAACTGGCTCTCGACTTCCTGAAAGAAGTGCCCACTACCTGGGACGAAACAGTATTCCTTGACGGTTATCCGGGCAAATATGTCGTACTGGCACGCCGCCACGGAGACCGTTGGTACATAGCCGGTATCAATGCCGGAAAAGAACCGTTGAAGCTAACCTTAAATCTTCCAATGTGCCAGAAAGGCGATAAAGTATCGTTCTACTCAGATGCAAAAGACCGTACGCCCCAACTGGAACAACAAGAGATAAAGAAACCAGCAGAAGTAAAAGTAACCATCCAACCCGAAGGTGGCGTGATATGGGTGAAATAAAAAAAATAACACACCAACACGAAGACACAAAGGATATTTCATCCATGTGTCTTCGTGTCTATTGTATCAATTCATCCGGGTATATTCTTCAATGTCACGGATAGCTTCTTTTGCCTTGCGACGAACGCTGACAAGATGCGACACACCTAAAATGGCTCCCAAAATGAAACCTGCCGTACCGCCATAACAGATAATTTCTCCTCCGACTTTCGGGTAACTCTCCACCATAAACCAGGCAATCCAGCAAAGGGCAAACGGTATGCCGAAATAAAGCCACCTTACTCCCAAACGATTCATGCGCACCAGTGCCTTGCTGACATCCAATAAGTTTGCAGCTGCTATTTCCTGCGCACTGATTCCCCGATGATTATAACGCTGAAAATACCAGGCAACCAGCAAGAAACAAGAAGTAAACACACAAAAAATCCACGAGTAACCCATCAGAATGAAATATACGTTGCAATAGACAAGGGCAAACCCAATCAACACATAAACGGTTTTCTTCTTCCGGTCAATATAAGAAACCTTGTCTTGCGTAGATTGCCTGATAAGTTTTTCGCTGACAATGGTTTCTTTCTCCAACTTAGCTTTCAGCAATTGTATTTGCTGCCGCATATCTTCCAGTTCGAAACTCTCTGAACGATTTTCCATAATGATGCATGTTTTTAATGGTTCGACATTTTTTTCAACTCTTCTTTGATACGATACAGGCGCACGGATACATTCTTAGCCGAAATCCCGACAATCTCGCCTATTTCTTCGTAACTGATATTCTCCAGCCACAACAAAACAATGGCACGGTCGAATGGCTTGAGCCGATGGATGCGGTCATACAACCGTCGGATTTGCCGGGCATCTTCATCTTTATCCTCAAACAAATTGATGTCCATGACAAGCGGAAGAGCAGCCCGTTTCTTCTTTTTCCTTTCGTAAGAAATGCATGTGTTAAAACTGACCTTCCATATCCACGTATCCATACTGCTGAGGTGTCTGAACGAACTGTACCCTTTCCATAGGTTGATGAGCACTTCCTGAAACAGGTCACTGACCTCATCGGAATCTTTCGAAAACATAAAACATACCGTATAAATGGTATTTTTATGCTCTTTCACCATTTGCGCAAATGTTGTATCCAATGTTTCCATATCCTTTAAAAGTTGTTTTTTAACCATTAGACGCAGCAACCAACGGGAAAACTACACAAAAATAGACATTTTTTCTACAAAATATGCTGGTGAATTAAGATAATTACTAGAGAGGAAAAGCACAAAAGTACTGGAAATAAGAAAATGCTATGCTACTAATGACGAATTTACAATTTGTCATCATATCTTCGTTTGTCGGATACGGTTCAGACACAAAGCAAAAGACTTTTACTTCATCGATTTCAGATTTATGCCTTGTTTCTTTCTACCACCGTACCCGATTCATTTAATAAGAAGCACTTGCCCGGAGACCAGCCTGTTCCAAGAGAGTCACGATGCGATCGAGTTCTTCGTGAGTAGCTTTCTGAAGAAAACTATCGGGCGTTTCTCTATCTATTGTATAAATCATCACCTGACGGGGAGCTATTGCCTTTACTACTTCCAGCCACGGAAGAACGAAAACATCCGAAGTATTGTCTACATCTTCGCCTTCATCAGTCTTTCCTTTCAGAAACATGGTCTGGATAATCAGATTGCCTTGGAAAGCCTTCATTCCTTCAATGATGCGATTTACATCGTATGAACCTGCCGGACGGTCTACCTTATTAATATAAGCAGTATCTACCGTATCCAGCTTCAGAATGTTATTGTCTACCCGGCACAACGCTTCGAACACTTCAGGACGATGTATTTGGGTAGAATTGCTCAACACACTTATTCTGGCATTAGGGAAATAACGGTTACGCAAGGTAATGGTATCTTCGATGATTTCCTTAAAATGCGGATGAAGCGTAGGTTCACCATTGCCGGCAAAAGTCAAGACATCAGGAGCAGGACCATTTGCCTGCATATTTATCAGACGGCGTTCCAAAGCATTGTACACTTCTTCGCGTGTAGGAAGTTTCGCATGAGGACGATGGTCTTTATTGTATCCGCACTCGCAATAAATGCAATCGAACGTACAACATTTCCCGTCAGCGGGCAAAAGATTAATGCCTAGCGATACACCCAGCCGACGGCTATGAATGGGTCCGAAAATGGGAGAAGGATAAATGATGGTAGACATAAGCTTTCACATGTTTCTATTCGCATGCAAATATACAATAAGTAACGCAGATTGATGCAGATGAATGCGAATAAAATGAAGATAACTTCATAGATAACTTCATAGACAGCTTCAGATAACTGCTACCGCCCGCACAGATAACTGAAACGGCAAAGTAATATATCTTCATGCTTATCACCATTTCAAACGCACCTGCACCTGTAAGTCCGCCTTATCACTTCCTTGTATTTCTTCAGTACCCGAACTGATACGGTTCCGGTCTTGATAGTGTGTCCATCCCCATTTGGCTTGAATCATCAGACGGTTCTTCCACGTATATTTCAAGTTGATTGCCATACGGGTACCTTTGCCATAAAACGAATTCATCGAAAAAGCATAGAGCAATCCGGGTTCGTAAACATAGATTCGGGAATTATAATCTTGCGTATGAAACCAAGTACCTGTCAATGATACCTGAACAGGAATTGGAGGAATACTTCCTTTCACCGTACCGCTTACATATCCCCCTTTCGATTTTTCCCGTCCGTTATACGAAGTCATCACTCCCTCTCCCACTCCTTTCAACGAAAGATATGCACTTGGCGCATACGAACATTGGTAATGCAAACGTTGCCTTACGTAAGGCAATACAAACTTTGTTTCATCAGGAGAAGTATAGTTTTTAGCCTTGTTCTTATAAGTATACTTTATTAACATCGAGAGTGAATTTGATGGTGAATAACTTAATTGGCATAATCCGTCGAATCCCGATGTATGGTCACGGTCCACCTGATACTTTCGATAGAAAAAATGAAAGAAATCACCGTAACACAAAAACTTGAACTGTCCTAAAAAACTGGTTTCCAATCCTAAATAAGCTCCTGTCTCGTTTTGAAGTTTCGAGTTTTCTCCGAAAGCATTCCCATAAAGCGACTGATAATGCTTGTCATAATACCGGTGAATAAGTAAAATATTAGTATGAACAGCCGGTTGATAACAGAGTGCATGAAGCGTAGCAACCTTTCCATACTTATCTACAGCAGTCTCTCCTGAAAATGTAAACCGGTTCAGAAAGAATTTATAATAAACACCTGCATTATAAAAATACATTCCACGTGGATAATACAAATTATAATCACGTGCATCAGGATTCAACATCTTGTTAAAACGATTATACACAGCAGTTAATCCAAATTCTGTGTATTTCCCATTATAAGTTAAATTACATCCAGTCAAGTGATTGGATACCGTATGTTTCTTCTCCATATCTTTTTTCAACCGATGATATCCATCAGTTTTCAACGACCTTATAAACCCGTTTTCAACACGTGCATCCTGCTTCCTGAACGAATAAAAAGCAGATACATTCCAGCGTCTGCCCAGTTGATAAGTGGCAGCTATCCCTTGCAGGTACTCCCCTTCTCCCACTGAAGTATATTTGGTAAATCCTTGTCCGAAACGGTTCTGGTTTATCATTCCTTTTCCTAAAGTAAAACTTCCTATGTTCAACACCAGTCCATACCCGAAATTAGCCTTAAAATTACCAATGGCCAATGTCTTGAGACGTTTAAAATTGGAAAGAAATACATATCCCGAATAGGAATCATATCCTTTCCGGTTGTATTGCACGAAAAAAGGTTCTCCTGCATCCTTCTCTGCGGTCAGTCCGATATATATCTGATTACGATACTGAAAACGATAACGTATATTATGGTAAAACGGATCGCCATAATACCGTTTGTTAGGACTTTCAGCCAAGGTTTCTTCATCGTAACCGGCATACCCTGCCTTAGCGTTGAAAGGAATGTCCAAGCGTGTTAATAACTCTTGTTTATTGTATTTCCACAAGTTTTTCCATTTAAGTCTATCTTTTTCATTATCAGATGGTCCGATGTAGATAAAGTCGGTTAAAAACTTTCGTGTCTGCCAGTCCATTCCCTCTATTCCCAACAGTTCATTTTTGGTAAGCATTGGTCCGTATTTGTAGATATAATACAAGATATTCTCTATCATCCGGTCGGATAAAAATGGTAATTGCTCCAATTCTTCCTTAGTAATGGTATTGATATTAAAAGGATGTTCAGCTATTTCACTCAACTCTTCATATTTTTCCTGCCAGCCCGCCAGTTCTTCAGGAGCTGCTATGTCTTCATTCCATTCCAGCCAGTCCGATTGTGCCAACAAGGGTGTTAATACACAAACAATTGATAGACAAAACATAAATAATCGTTTCAACATGGTATTCACAAGTTTTCAACAGAGATAAATACGTTAATTTTTCGTATAAGCTCTATTCGGGTTTAACTACAAATCATTATTATTTCTATTTTTGCGCATTATGAAAAAAACTCTCTACATAGCACTGGTTCTGTTTTTGGTTTTCGCGATGAGAACCAAAGCACAAACACATTCGGGTACTGCCTCAATGTACAAAGTACCTGTGTGTGTGTACAACGGAGATACTATACCTCATATAACGCTGAGAACCATCTATGTTTACCCCGAACTGCATTTTAAAAACAAACGCCAAAGAAAATATTACAACAAACTGGTAAGGGATGTAAAAAAAACCCTGCCATTGGCAAAAGAAGTAAACCGTGCCGTAATCGAAACTTATGAATACCTGATGACGCTTCCCGATGAAAAAGCTCGCGAACGCCATATCAAAAAAGTAGAAAAAGGACTGAAAGAGCAATACACTCCACGTATGAAGAAACTAACATTCTCGCAAGGGAAACTGTTGATAAAGCTGGTGAACCGTGAGTGTAACCAGTCATCCTATCAACTGGTAAAAGCATTTATGGGACCTTTCAAAGCAGGATTTTACCAAACTTTCGCTGCACTCTTCGGTGCCAGCCTGAAAAAAGAGTATCATCCCGAAGATGAAGACAAACTGACTGAACGGGTTGTGGTACTGGTGGAAAACGGACAATTATAAAGTTTATAGAAACACAGATCATCCAAACCACGTATCTGTGTTTCAGCGTTCAAACTGCATGTCACTTCGCCAACTCCTTAGCAAATTCCCATAAAATAATCCCTGCTGTAACTGACACGTTCAAAGAGTGTTTGGTGCCGAACTGGGGGATTTCGATGCATCCATCACACATATCCACAACCTCTTGCTTTACTCCTTTTACTTCATTTCCCAACACTACAGCATACCTTTTATCTGTTTCCAAAACCAGTTTGTCTAACATCGTACTTCCCTCGCATTGTTCAATAGCAAATACAGTATATCCCATCGTATGCAATTCATTTACAGCATCCTCGGTATTTTTAAAATATTTCCAGTCAACTGTATATTCGGCTCCAAGTGCTGTTTTATGCATTTCCGGATGTGGCGGAGTAGCCGTAATGCCACATAGATAAATACTGTTTACCAAAAAAGCATCCGATGTACGGAATACCGCACCTATATTGTGCAAACTTCTCACCTCGTCTAACACGACGACAAGAGGAAGTTTTCGGGATTCCTTAAATTCGTCTACCGTCAGACGGTGCATTTCGGTTACTTTCAATTTTCTTAATGTTCCCATAATTGCTGAATTATGATGCAAAGATAAAAAGTATATTCATAACCCAGTTGAAAACGGTTGAAAACCTGTAAAAAAAGAATGCATAGAAAATAAAAACTTTATCTTGGTTTATTCGGATAAATCTTTATAGACAGATGAAATCGAACTTTCAAAAAAAGAAAAAGAAAAGTTTCATCACAGGTTTAAACAGATTTTTTAATAGAAAATACCAAGACCATTAAGAGAAAGTTTTTAACTTTGCCACATATCAACTGTAAGTGAATAGCAGACATAAATAATGCATAATCAGATTATAAGCCTGTTGATGAACACTTGATAGCAATACAACATGAACTTATAACTTAAAAAACAAGATTTTTGCCTGATTTTTACGAACATTATCAACGGGATATTATAACAATCATAGATTTTCTTAAAAAAGAAAAGATTTAAAAATATGAATATGAAAAAAGAAGAATGGTTGAAAAAGGGATATGCTGATGAAGCTATCGACAAAGGTATGGACTTGAAAGCCGAAATCAGACGTTTGTGTAAAGAAAAGAATGCCGTTATTTTAGGGCATTTTTATCAAGCTGATGAAATACAAGAAATAGCCGATTTTATAGGAGACAGTCTGGCATTGGCACAATGGGCTGCTAAAACCGATGCGGATATAATCGTAATGTGTGGAGTACACTTTATGGGTGAAACTGCGAAAATCCTTTGTCCGGACAAGAAGGTGTTGATTCCTGATTTGAATGCAGGATGCTCGTTGGCGGATAGTTGTCCGGCAGACGAATTTGCCCGGTTCGTCAATCAGCATCCTGAACATGTGGTTATTTCATACGTAAATACCAGTGCCGCGGTGAAAGCATTGACCGATGTGGTGGTAACTTCTACAAACGCCAAGCAAATCGTTGAAAGTTTTCCTCAAGACCAACCGATAATTTTTGGTCCTGACAAGAATTTGGGGAACTATATAAATTCTGTAACCGGAAGAGATATGTTGCTGTGGGATGGTGCATGTCATGTGCATGAAAAGTTTTCCGTTGAAAAGATTTTAGAACTGAAAAAGCAGTATCCTGATGCTGCAATACTGGTGCATCCCGAATGTAAAGGACCGGTTGCGAAACTAGCAGATAAAGTAGCTTCTACTGCCGGACTATTGAAATATGCTGTAGAGAGTGATAAGAAAAACTTTATTGTAGCTACAGAAAGTGGCATTCTTTATGAAATGCGTAAAAAATGTCCGGATAAAAATTTTATACCTGCTCCACCAGAAGATAGTACATGTGCTTGTAACGAATGTAATTTTATGCGATTGAACACACTTTCTAAACTGTATAATACGTTGAAATATGAGTGGCCGGAAGTGAAGGTTGATGGAAAGATAGCTGAAAAAGCCATTAAACCCATACAAAAGATGTTGGACATATCTGCTAGATTGGGTTTGTAAAAAAGATTTGTTAAAAACTTTAGGGTATGCTGGCAAATTTCTTAAAACGTATTATAAAACATCTATTTGTTATGAAAAAGCTTGCATATTCCGTAGAAGTTCGTACCTTTGTACTGTGTTTTTCATAGTATTAGATTTAAGGTTAACAAAGGTTGGAGTACAGCGGTACTCCTTTTTTTATGTCCGTACGTTTGGTCCGGCTTCTTTTTGATAGTCCCATTATTCTTGTGGATTTCCCAGATTCAAGCATGCCTTTTGATGAACATAAGTGGGTGGCCCGTTTCACATAAGTGGTCCTGCCGTTTCACATAAGTGGTCCTGCCTTACCACTTATGTCCGTCAGGATGTGTGGGGATGTTTTTTTGTCCTGTGTGCCTTTCGCGCGCGTATAATTATATTAATGAGTATCCGTTTCGGCCATTTTTCATCAGTTTTAAGAATATTCGTCCTGTAATATGTTGTATGGCAGCATTTTGCGTTTATATGTGTAAAAAAGTTCAGAAAAAAGTTTCCATATTGCTTGCA
>NZ_NFJG01000134.1:0-10640 GCF_002159755.1 Bacteroides sp. An269 | reverse complement strand
CTTCCGCCTATAGGACACAATAGGTCACCTCCTTTTCTTGGTTAACCTTTTTTACGGCAAAGGTAACTTTTTTCTTTGCCCTTTTACCAATGCAAATCTAAAGGAGGACGCAGAGGAACACAGAGTTTTTTAATTTTTCCTCTGTGTCCCTCTGCGCCCTCTGTGGTGAAATATATGACAAATAGGAATAATTATGGAAGAACAAATAGAAAACAATTGTTATTGGTTTGCTTTTTACGAAGGGCAGGTATTGATTGAGAAACGGGCCGGCGGGTGGCATATCCCCGTGGGCACAGAGCCGCCGGCAGCTATACCCGAAGGGAGTACCGTGCACGAGATAGGCGTGATGGACGGGTGTGCGGCAAAGGCATACGCTTTGGCGGCGCCCATAGAAGGGGATGATGAAAGCCCCCGTCGGATGAAAGACCTGCGTGCCTCGTTCGACGTATTGCCCTGGGACGAATACCGGATGGCAGGGAAAGCCTCAGAGATACTGACGTGGGACCGCGACAGCAGGTTCTGTCCCCGTTGCGGAGCGCCTGCCGGACAGGTGGCGCCCATTGCCAAGCGGTGTCCCGTGTGCGGTATGGAAATTTATCCGCGCATATCGCCTGCCATCATTGTGCTCATCAAGCGGGGCGAGGACGAAGTGCTCCTGGTGCATGCGCGCAATTTCCGTGGCACCTTCAAGGGGCTGGTAGCGGGATTTCTCGAGCCGGGCGAAACGCTCGAAGAATGTGTGCGGCGCGAAGTGATGGAGGAAACGGGGCTTACCATCAAGAACCTGAAATACTTCGGGAGCCAGCCGTGGCCCTATCCCAGCGGCATTATGATAGGCTATTCCGCCGAGTACGAGAGCGGCACCATCAAGCTTCAGAATGAAGAGCTGAGTGCGGGAGCCTTCTACCACAAATCGTGCCTGCCCGAGATTCCCAAGAAACTGAGCATCGCCCGCCGGCTGATAGACGCTTGGCTGGAAGGAAAACTTAATGACTAAAGGGTTATGGACTAGTATTCATTGGGCGATGTGAAAAAAGTGAGGACGCTTTGCATCAGTTGGGTGCGTGCTTTTTCTTCTTGGATACATTCGAAAGGAAAGCCGAGGGCAAAGATGCGATGGTTACCTTTGTAGGCAATGGCGGCACTGGCTTCAGAACCGGCATAGAGATAGACGGAAAAAGCATCGGATACGGGTGCCAAACTTTCGGGCGAAGGAACAGCATAAATTTCGGCATTAGCTTCACGGGCTATGTGGAAATTCAGGTTGTTACCTTGGATTTTGTTGGTGGACGAATGACGCATGCTTCCTTCATAGTTGTATTTCAAGGTGTTCTGTAGGAAAGTATCGCTGCCTAGTTGGCTTCCGGTATATGTGCCACTAAGCAGCAAATTTCCTCCAGAGTGGCAATAGTCGGTCAATGCTTGTTGCACGTGAAGGCTGAGCGGTTGGTTTTCTGCTCCACGGATAAGGTCAACGATTGGATAGTGTTGCAATTGGGTCGAACCACTTTCCAATGTCTCGTCACTGCACGATACGAATGACCAGTTGCCTGCCATTTGGATAGCTTTACCATGGATAAAGGGATAGTCAAATGTATTACCGGCGATGTATTTTCCTTCCAGTTCATTTCCGCTGTACCCTAGTCCGCCTTCAGTTTCTATTCCGATGCGGCTGCGTTCGAAACTTTGTTGGTATCCGCAGAAGGCGGTTGTGCCGATATAAGGTATGCCGGGGTCGGCTTTTAAGTCGAAACCTTGTAGCGTAGTGGTTTCGATGGTGGCAGGTGCGCTGGTACGGTGGAAACTGTTTACTATCAAGACTGTTCCTTTGCTATGTTTTGCCTTGTATGCCGACAGAATTTCGGAGGGGAAGCTTTCTCCGCCTCGATTAACTGCTGTGACGTAGAAACTGTAAATGATGCCCGGTTCTGCCTGAAATGTGTATTGGGGTTCGCGTACGTAGACTCCGTTGTCGAATCCTCCTCTTCCTATGCGGGTGTAGACAATGTAACCTTGTGCCTTGGCAGTAGGTTCGAGAGGGTCTTCTGTTGGTATCCACCGGAGAGTGAAAGTATTTTTCTTTTTTCCTTCATCGATGGCGAAATGCGTCACAGGGAGAGGTTGCACAGTATATTGTTCATCGTGCATGTCGGCAAGGTATTTCAGCAGGGTTTTGTATACGGAACGTGCTGTGGTAAACTTGAAAGCTGGTTCGTATCCTAGTTTTAAGTCGGCGAAATTTTGGTGCGACAGGGTTTCCAATATGGCTGAAGGCACAGCAGGCAGCCGGGTCTCACTATAGTTACGGTTCCACAAGGAGCGTCTTGCCCACTGGATGCCGAAGCGCGAACTGATATCCCGTTTCAGTTCTGTGAGGAGCATGTCGGCAAGGTCGCGCGAGGCATAGCGTGAAATACCGCAAGCCAGCTTCCCTTCATTGAAGCGGGTGGTATAGATGCCAAGTGAGCCTACCAAGCTGTTGTCTGGCTTGAAGCCGGCATCACTGTGTAGGGCAAGACTCAGTTCGAATGGAATGCCAAGTCCTTTTTCCTGTGGGTTGTAGACGGAACTGCCGCTCAGGTAATTGAGCATAAGTGAGCGGGCATTGATATCATCGTTGTAATCGTTTTCACCTTCGCTTTTACTGTAGATGGAGTAAGGCATGCCTGCCCATTGTGCCCAATAACGTGCACCTTCCGCCCATCGTGGCATGCCGCTGGTTTGTCCTTGCCGTGCAATGTTTCCCATTCCTCCCCCGAAGCGTACGGCATCAGCACACACGACACCTTTTTGCGAACTTTCGTTGCTGAGTACCACCATGCCGTAATCGTTCATACCTTGATCGAATTCGAAGGTACCCAGATAGACCCAGGTGCCTCCACCTATACGCTGGTTTACCTTAAATTCGGTCACTCCGCCGTTATGGAATACAAGATAACGTGCGTCAGTAACGCTTTCAGGAAGAGATTGATAACTGATGTAAACGGCATACCGGCCTTTTTCGGGGATGTAGGGAATCCATTCGGCAAACGCTTTTTCAGGTTTCTTGTGAGTGGGGATAAACCGGGCTGTGCCTTCGCGGAAAGGGTTTTGTCCGTCGGTGTATGTCGTGCGTTTTTGTGCAAATCCAGGCAACGATGTTGTTTGCCATACACATTTTTTCTTGTAGTTTACTTCCAGGTATTTGCTTCTGGGAGTGGAGATGTTGTTGTCTACGATGACTTCATGAGGTTGTCTGTCGCGTTCACGAGGGGTAAATACTATGGCTCCTGCATTTTCCAACATTGGAATCAGATAAGGCACTACGATGGATTGGGTGTAGAGGTCTTCGGTAGTGCCGAACAGGCGCGGACGTTGCCAGCACCATTTGTGTGTATCGTTTTTGTAAAACTTTCCGTGGCTTTGCCAAAGTGCAATGTGTTTGCCTTCCAGACCTTGGCTGGGTCGGTAGGCTTTCGAGAGGTTGCTCACCCACGGTTCGCCCCGGTATGCTGTTTTTCCGTATAGCCGTGTTTTGTCTTTCTGTTTATTGCGGAAGGCGTTCGGTACAAGGTTTTCGATAGGTTGCCCGTCGGTATATAGGGTCAGTGTGTAATAGTTTGCTGGTCCGGGCAGAAGTTGTTTCAGTTGGCGATAGATAGCCGTTGTGTTTTCTTCGGTGAAAGGTTGATAACCGAATACATCATTGGCGTAGATAGCAAGAGTTTTCTTTTGATGGTCGATAATGAAATGGTCCAGCCGGCATGTTCCGATGTCGGCGTAGTGGGTCTGGTAGTTTGCAAAGAAGTCTTCAAGCCGTTTCTCCACGTTTTTCTCCAGGCTTTGTGCCGGTGCATGGAAGAAGGAAAGGAAAAAGAAGAGAGTGAGGTATAGTTGTTTCATAGGAAATATATGTGTTTACATCCCTGTCATCCCAGTTCTCCTAACTCGAATTTTTCGGGATGTCTGCCCTTGAAATGTCTGAAATAAAGTTTGATTTCGCGCATGTCGGTTTCTATATCTCCACTGGCATAGAGATAACGTTCGGCAAAGATACATTTCCGCTGGTAGTCGATACCTACCAGGATAATTGGAATGTCTGCTCCTGCTGCGATGTAGTAAAAGCCTTTTCTCCAGTTGGGATTTGCCGAGCGTGTCCCTTCGGGGGTAATGGCCAGATGGAATTTCGTGCTTTGTTTTATTTTTTGAATCATCTGTTCAACCAGCGAAGTATGTTTATCCCGATGGACGGGTATACCGCCCATCCATCGGAATAAGATTCCCAACGGGAAAAAAAACCATTCTTTCTTCATCATAAATCCGGAATCGCGTCCGATGGCTGAAATGAACAGCTTTCCGATGAGCAAATCCCAATTGGTGGTATGTGGAGCGGCACAATAGATGCACTTGTCGAAGTCGGGGACAGATACACGCGACTTCCACCTTAATACCTTATAATAGATGAAGCGGCAGAGTGCTTGTTTCATTCCGTTTTTCCGTCTGCTAATTCGTCAATCTTGCCGATAATGGCGTTGATTCCCTCCTTAAAGTCTTCTTTCAGCTTTTTGTAGAATGGTTTGACACTTCCCGGTTCGGTGTGGCTGATACGTCCCACGATATCGTGGTGCAGGCAGACGATTTCATTTAAAAGCTGGTCGTATGCCGGACGCTTTTCATCGGATGCCACAGCCATTTCCCATAAGATAAGGCTTGTTACGTGATCGGATGTGTACTTCACGAATTTCTTTAAGTCTCTTCTTTTAGCCATAATGATATTCCTTTTTAGATAAATTGAGTATTGATTGTGGGGTAAAGATAATGTTTTTGTTTGAATTTACCGCTTTCTTTGCGAAAAAATCTTTCAAAACTCTTGTCGGGTGATTTTTTATTACAGACATTTTTGTCGTTACAAAAAAAAAAACGAAATTTGCGAAGCAGAAAAAGTGAATAACTTATATACACCTTTTTAAAATATAAACAATTATGACGAAAAGTGCATTACAAATTGCAAGAGCTGCTTATCAGCCGAAATTGCCTAAAGCATTGAAAGGTGCTGTAAAGGTAGTAGAAGGAGAAGCTACCCAGTCTGTAGCCGATCAGGAGGAAATCAAGAAATTGTTCCCCAATACCTATGGTATGCCTTTGTTGAAGTTCGTAGAAGGCGAACAGAAAGAATTTGCTCCGGTAAATGTAGGTGTCATCCTTTCGGGTGGACAGGCTCCGGGCGGACACAATGTGATTTCCGGTCTGTTCGACGGTATCAAAAAGATGAATCCAGCCAACAGACTGTACGGATTTATCTTGGGTCCTGGCGGTTTGGTAGACCATAATTATAAAGAACTGACTGCCGATGTCATCGATGAATACCGTAATACAGGTGGTTTTGATATCATCGGTTCAGGACGTACAAAACTGGAAAAGGAAGATCAGTTCGAAAAAGGATACGAAATCTTGAAAGAATTGGGCATTAAGGCACTGGTTATTATCGGTGGTGACGATTCGAATACGAATGCATGTGTGTTGGCCGAATATTATGCTGCCAAGAATTATGGCATTCAGGTAATTGGTTGCCCGAAGACCATCGACGGTGACTTGAAGAACGATATGATAGAGACTTCATTTGGTTTTGATACTGCCTGCAAGACTTATTCGGAAGTAATCGGTAACATCGAACGCGACTGTAATTCGGCACGCAAGTACTGGCATTTCATTAAGTTGATGGGACGTTCTGCTTCTCACATCGCATTGGAATGCGCTTTGCAGACTCAGCCGAACATCTGCTTGATATCGGAAGAGGTGGAAGCCAAGAATATGTCTTTGGATGATATCGTGACTTATATCGCCAATGCAGTAGTTGCCCGCGCTGCCGAGGGAAACAATTTCGGTACGGTGCTGGTTCCGGAAGGTTTGATCGAGTTTATCCCTGCAATGAAGAAGTTGATAGCAGAATTGAACGACTTCCTGGCTGTACATGCTGACGAGTATGCTGCTGTCGAGCCCAATAAACAACGTGAATATATCATCAGCAAACTGTCGGCAGACAATGCTGCTGTTTATGCTTCATTGCCCGAAGGCGTTGCACGCCAGTTGACGCTTGACCGTGACCCGCATGGAAACGTACAGGTTTCTTTGATTGAGACGGAAAAACTGTTATCGGAAATGGTGGGCAAGAAGTTGGCTGCCTGGAAAGCAGAAGGCAAGTTTGCTGGCAAGTTCTCTGCACAGCATCATTTCTTCGGCTATGAAGGACGTTGCGCGGCTCCTTCCAACTTTGATGCAGACTATTGCTATTCGTTGGGTTATACAGCAGCCGTATTGATTGCAAACGGAAAGACCGGATACATGTCTTCCGTACGCAATCTGACTGCTCCTGCAGAAGAATGGATTGCAGGTGGTGTGCCTATCACAATGATGATGAACATGGAACGTCGTCACGGAGAAATGAAACCTGTTATCCAGAAAGCATTGGTTAAGTTAGACGGAGCTCCGTTTAAGGCATTTGCTGCTGTACGCGATACGTGGGCAAAAGAAACGGCATACGTATATCCGGGTCCGATTCAGTATTTCGGTCCTACAGAAGTATGTGACCAGCCGACCAAGACTTTGCAGCTGGAACACCAGAAATAAGAATAAGACGAGTTAGAGATATGCCAATGTAGATAAGCGGACGGGTCGGTAGTGCTGTGAAAAGATGTTTTTGCAGGCTGTCCGGCTCGTTTTCTTTGTCTGTTTGGATACATTCCTTTTGTGAAAAGATAGGCATTTATTTTTATGGTAAAAGAACCATCTGTTACACACACAGGCTCTTCCAGTCGGACTGTGCGGACAAAGACAAAGGCTCCTTCACGGAATCCGGTTGGAACGGGTAAGAAGAGGAGACCATCCGGCAAGAAGAACCGGCCGAAGAAGAAAATTCGCTTGAGTTTGCCGGTATGGTTGAATTATGTGGTGATGGGAGGGATGGCAGCTTTGGTTGTAATCGGTTTTTATTACCTGTTTATCCGCCCGTATGCATACCGGTGGAAGCCTTGTTACGGAACAAAAGCCTATGGTGTCTGTCTTCCGGCTGGATATACGGTGCATGGTTTTGATGTGTCGCATCATCAGGGGGATATCAATTGGGAGGAACTCCGAAAAACACAATATGCGCCTTTTCCTGTACGTTTTGTCTTTATGAAAGCATCAGAAGGGGGCGATTTCAGCGACACCACATTTATTCGTAATTTCAATTGTGCACGTCAGTATGGCTTTATTCGGGGAGCCTATCATTTCTTTAATCCGAAAACAGACGCAGCGCGTCAGGCTGCTTTTTTTATCCGTTCGGTCAAATTGGAACCGGGCGATTTGCCTCCGGTACTTGATATCGAAAAGGTGGGCGATGATGAAAATGCACTCAGGAAAGGGGTAAAGACATGGTTAGGGATAATAGAGCGACACTACCATGTAAAGCCCATTCTGTATGCTTCTTACAAGTTCAAGGAGCGTTACCTGAACGATTCGATATTCAATACTTATCCCTATTGGATAGCTCATTATTATGTAGATTCGGTACGTTATGAAGGTAAATGGAAATTTTGGCAACATACCGATGGCGGAAGTTTGCCTGGCATCAAGGAGCAGGTAGACCTGAATGTGTTTAACGGAACTTTGGACGAGTTGAAGCAGATGACTATTCTTCCCGATTCTGTATTTTTCAGACTTTAGGAGTTCAAGACAGTTCCTACTTATAATTAGCTACTTGAAGATACCAGGTCGTGTTTCCCCGGATGACGGTTTACACGACCAGTTTCTTAGATTCGCTTGATGAACTTTACGGCTACCCAGCGGTTTTTTTCTCGGTAATGTACGAATTCCATACCCAGACTTTCAGCTTTTTCTTGGATGGCAGGAATATCTTCTATATAAAATCCGCTCATATAGAGTTCCGACCCCGGATGCATACATGCTGTATATGCAGGCATGTCGGCAAGCAGGATGTTACGGTTGATGTTGGCTATGATGACATCAAAAGGTTTGCGTCCTTTCAGCAGTGAAGCGTCACCTAGTTCTACATGGATGTTGTTTATGTGGTTCAAGGCAATGTTGTCGCGCGAATTGTTTACGCACCAGTCATCTATGTCGATGGCAGTTACCGGATTGGCTCCGCGCATACTGGCAAGGATAGCAAGAATGGATGTGCCGCATCCCATATCAAGTACCGATTTGTTTTTCAGGTCGGCATCCAGCAGTTCGGCAAGAATGGAACTGGTGGTTTCGTGGTGTCCTGTTCCAAAAGCCATTTGCGGATTGATGACAATGTCGTATTCGGCTTTTGGGTAATCCGTATGAAAGGTGCTGTGTATCACGCAACGGTTGTCTATCACGATGGGTTGGAAGAAATTCTTTTCCCATTCTTCGTTCCAGTCTTTATCTTCCGGTTCGGTAAGGGTATAGGAGAGACACACGTTGGGAATCGGGAAATCAGTCAGCACATTTTTTAATGCTTCTTCATCGAACAGCGCTTTGGGGATGTAGGCCTGCATTCCTTCTTCGCAGGGTACGAAGCTTTCGAATCCGATATCCGCTGTCAATGCCGCCAGCACATCTGTAATGGTTTCGTTGCACGGTTGTGCCTTCATTGTAACTTCAATGTATTTCATAAAAGAAAAGTATTGGTTAGTAGCAGGCAAAGGTAATATAATTTGTGTGATAGTGATAAACAGAAGAAGAGAATTTGTATCTTTGTCGCGCTTATTATCAACATCTACTTATGAAGATTCGTAATTATTTATGGGCTTTGCTCTTTTTAAGTGGAGGGAGTCTGACTGCCGTCGGCCAACAGCGGGTAGCTTTTATATCCGATGCGCATATCCAAAACATCGCAGACCATCCCGAACTGGTGCGTTCGATGGAAATGCAGGTGCAGTCCACCCGCTTGTTTAATGAAAACTATTACGCCTTGATAGCAGCACTTGATGATGTGGCAAGGAGGGGCATTACGCTGGCAGTGCTTCCCGGGGACTTGACTGATAACGGTCAATTTGTCAATCAGGAAAAAATCAGGGAGATACTCGATACTTATCATAGGCGGTACGGCATACAGTTTTTTGTGACGACGGGAAATCATGACCCAGTCCGTCCGTTCGGTATGCAAAATGAGGAGCAAGGTTTTCTCCGTGCCGACGGAAGCCGTACTACACAGGAAAACCGATGTGCGGGATATGCCGACGAGATGCACTGCTATGCAGCATTTGGATTTTATCCCCAACCCGGATATGTGTATTGGGAAACCCCTTTTACTTCCTACCGGTACGAAGATTATAATTATCAGGAAGCCTTGCGCGAAGGGGCTTTAGACCAACGGCAATATACATTGTGCGATTCCTTGCAGGCTACGGATGCCAGTTATTTGGTCGAGCCTGTACAGGGATTGTGGTTGCTTGCCATTGACGGAGGAGTCTATCTGCCCGGTGCGGTGAAAAACGGCGTACAGACTTACCAAGGCTCCAGTGTAGGCTATAATAATGTATTGAAACATAAGGCTTTTTTGCTTCCGTGGGTACGGAAAGTGGTAGCCGAGGCGAAGCGAAGAAATAAAATTTTGGTGACTTATTCGCATTATCCGTTAGTGGATTTCAACGATGGAGCTTCCGGATTAGTACGCAAGGCTTGGGGAAGCAGGAAATTCGATTTGCATCGGGTGCCGGACGAAGAAGTGACAGAAGCCTTTCTGGAAGCCGGCATCAGGCTGCACGTGGCAGGACACATGCATGTAAATGATACGGGAGTGATGCGCGGAAAGAATGGCAAATGTTTGTACAACATTCAGGTACCTTCCATTGCTACGTGTGTCCCGGCTTATAAGATTCTTACAGCTGAAGATGCGGAACATTTCGAAGTGGAAACGGTATTGCTGGATAGTGTCCCAGGTTTCGACAGTCTGTTTGGTTTGTATGAGAAGGAATATGCTTATGACAGGCAGGCAGGTAAGTTTCCGGTATGGAGTAGGGAAGCACTGGCATCAGAAAGCTATGCGGAGTTTTGTGACTGGCAGTTCCGCGACTTGGTGCGTGTGCGTTTCATACCGCAAGACCTCCCGGAGATAGTGCGTCAGAAAATGGTAACTATGAATGGAGCGCAGCTTTGGACGTATGTGACAGGCAAGGAAGCACAGACTGGATGGGGAACCGACTGGACGGGACATGATGTGATTGTCGATTTGTACCGTTTGCGTTATGCCGATAAGCTAGCCTTACGTCAGATTTCGGATAAGCGCCTGAAGGAGTACGATGAGTTGTTCAAGGCTGTGCGCAGGTCAGGTGCCGGCGATGAGTTGACAACCCGTCTGTGTGAGATAGCCGATATATTCGAATGCTTCCTGCACGGAGAGCCGAGCATCCATTTTTACATTGACTTGGATACCGACCGGATAACAGATGTGGAATAAAGGCTTCGGTTTTATTGAATTCTGCAACATCACATGTAGGGGCAGGGTCTGCCTGCCCGAAAACATTTACGTGGATGCATACGGGTGGGCTAACCCCGCCCCTACATGGAATGTTTGCGGATAGCCACTCAGAAGCTGTTTTGAATTTATCGTGCGATGATTTGGGATGAGTTTTTGAGGCATTTCCGCTTCTGTGATGAGGAAGATAGCGGGCTATCTGACGAAGAACAGGAGC
>NZ_NFJG01000133.1:0-10751 GCF_002159755.1 Bacteroides sp. An269 | reverse complement strand
TTACAAAGCTAATGAAAACCTTTAATAAAATAAAAAAATTCTCTGGATATTTGGATTACAACATAGAAGAAGCTGTTTTGAATTTCTCCAAAAAGTTTTTCTTGGCTTGGTGTATCCGTTTTCGTGTGTGCTTTGGGCGATTTTTTGGTCCTTTCCGCTCCTGTCCTTCGTCAGATAGCCCGCTATCTTCCTCATCACAGAAGCGGAAATCCCTCAAAAACTCATCCCAAATCATCGCACGATAAATTCAAAACAGCTTCTTAATTTCCTCTACCTTCTTCATGTTCGGCAACAATGGACCAGCGGACTGGAATTATGAATAAACGGATGTGGAATATCGCAGTCTTTAGGCTGTTGGATAAAATGTTTGTGTTTTCCGGTATTCATTAGGAGAGTGTCCTGTATGCTTTTTGAAAACCCGGTTAAAATGCTGTGAATATTGAAACCCTAGTTCGTAGGCTATTTGAGTAATGGTTTTGTCCGAACCTAAAAGCAGCTCCTTGGCGGTGTCAATGATTTTATTCTGGATGTATTCTTGTGGCGTTTTGCCTGTTTCTTTTTTTATGAGGTCTCCAAAATAATTGGGCGATAGGAATACTCTCTCTGCAAAGTATCTCACTGTGGGAATACCTTCTACTTGGGTCTTTCCGTTGTGGAAATAGTCATCCAGCAACGATTCAAAACGTGTCAGGACATCCTTGTTGACTTCTTTCCGAGTTTCGAACTGTCGGTTGTAGAAACGCATACAATAATCCAGTAGTAGTTGTATATTTCTGGTTATCAGTCTTTTGCTTAGTTTGTCTATCGGGTGCATCAATTCTGCTTTTATGTTTGTCAGGCAGTCAAGGATGGTGTTTTGTTCTTCATCCGAGAGGTGTAATGCTTCGTACGAACTATATGCAAAGAATGAATATGATTTGATTTCTTGCCCCAGTGATGTGCCTTTTATCAGATCAGGGTGGAACAAGAGGCCTTTAGCCTTGGGCTTTACTCCTTTCTGAAGTTCTGTTTCTGCAACTTGTCCAGGTGCGAAACTGACAATGGTTCCGTCTTGATAATCGTAAGTCTGCTTGCCATAGCGGATATCTCCACATCGGGTATCTTTTAGAAACAAGGCATATATTCCATAATTGATGGTGAAATGAGTAGGAAAGTGTGTGGCTTCGCTCAGGTCGATAACATTTACCAGCGGATGGAGTGATTCTAATCCGAATAGTTGATTGTACACTTCTACCGAATCCATTTTGATAAAATCTTCTTTCATATGCGTGTATATTTTACGTAGCAAAAATACATATTTTGTGGAAAAATGCTATGCTTGATGGAATAGAATCTGTAATTAAGGTACAAATCTCCGTAATTTTTCTCCATAAGAATCAGGCTCTTGCTGCAGATTTTGCTGTGATTGTGTGTGTAAAGCATCGGAAATATCTGAAGTTTTTGGTATTATGGCTTCCGGATATGAGAAAAAAACAGCCAGTTACGCGATATTGAGTGCTTTTTTTACTAATTTTGCAATTCGAACGAAATCTTGGAGAATAATCAAACAAAAGACATATCTATGGCAAAAGAACTGAAAGAACTGACCAAAAGAAGCGAGAATTATTCGCAATGGTACAACGATTTGGTAGTAAAGGCAGACCTGGCAGAGCAGTCGCCCGTGCGTGGCTGTATGGTAATCAAACCTTATGGGTACGCCATCTGGGAAAAAATGCAGCACCAGCTGGATACAATGTTTAAGGAAACGGGACATGTGAATGCTTACTTCCCGTTACTTATTCCAAAATCATACTTGAGCCGTGAGGCAGAACATGTGGAAGGGTTCGCTAAAGAATGTGCGGTGGTCACTCATTATCGCCTGAAGAATGCCGAGGATGGTTCGGGTGTCATTGTCGACCCGGCAGCTAAACTGGAAGAAGAACTGATAATCCGTCCTACTTCGGAAACCATTATTTGGAGTACCTACAAAAACTGGATTAATTCGTATCGTGACTTGCCTATCCTTTGCAATCAGTGGGCAAATGTAGTGCGCTGGGAAATGCGCACACGTCTTTTCCTGCGTACAGCCGAGTTTCTGTGGCAAGAAGGACATACGGCGCATGCTACCCGTGAGGAAGCCGAAGCCGAAGCACAGAAGATGTTGCACGTGTATGGTGATTTTGCTGAAAAATACATGGCAGTGCCGGTCATTAAAGGAGTGAAGAGTGCCAACGAACGTTTTGCCGGAGCATTGGATACTTATACCATTGAAGGACTGATGCAGGACGGTAAGGCTTTGCAGTGTGGTACATCCCATTTCCTGGGACAAAATTTTGCTAAGGCATTCAATGTGCAATTCGTCGATAAGAACAATAAGCTTGATTACGTATGGGCTACTTCATGGGGAGTGTCTACCCGTTTGATGGGGGCACTTATCATGACTCATTCGGATGATAATGGTTTGGTTCTTCCTCCACATCTGGCGCCGATTCAGGTGGTCATTGTTCCTATTTACAAGAACGATGAGCAGCTGAAACAGATTGATGCGAAAGTGGAAGGTATTGTCACGAAACTCCGTAATATGGGGGTTACCGTGAAATATGATAATGCCGATAATAAGCGTCCGGGATTTAAGTTTGCCGATTACGAGCTGAAGGGTGTTCCCGTACGTTTGGCAATGGGTGGCAGAGACCTTGAAAACAATACCATTGAACTGATGCGCCGCGATACGTTGGAAAAGGAGACCCGCTCATGCGACGGTATTGAGGAATACGTAAAGAATCTGTTGGAAGAAATTCAGGAGAATATCTACCAGAAAGCCTTGAAATACCGCAATGAACACATTGTGAAAGTGGATACTTACGAACAGTTCAAGGAACAGATCGAAAAGGGCGGATTCATCCTTGCACACTGGGATGGTACGACTGAAACTGAAGAACGTATCAAGGAAGAGACGAAAGCAACCATCCGTTGCATCCCGTTCGAAGCAGACGAGGAAAGTCTGACACCGGGCGTCGATATGGTAACAGGTAAACCTTCGGTACGCCGCGTATTGTTTGCACGTGCTTATTGATTATTTTTCTTCCTGAGGATTGGAGTTTTGCTTTGCAGGATTCCAATCCTGATTGGAAACAGGGAAAGGAGTATTAGAAGTTGGCTGATAGTGAGAACATGTTTTTGTCTTGTATCAGTTTAGAGATATTGTATAAAAAACAGTGTCGGCAGAGTTAATGTTTTATCTCTAGCTGACACTGTTTTTATTTTTATGGAGCTGGTTGCTGCAATGCTAACCTGATCCAATGTTGCTTGCGAATCAGATAAAATTGATTATTGATTCGCCTTATGGTTAAATTATTTGAACGAATTATTTGTCGATGTTAATGCCTTTATTACGCAAAGTTAACGCCATCAGACGAACGTAATCGGCATACTGCTTGTCATTTAATGTCTTTTTCATCAACTTCAAATTTCCATAAACCGCATTACGGACTTTCTGGTCAGTATCTTTAGACGATCTGTTCGCTAACTTCATTTGTTCCTGAAAGTAATCGCAGATATCTGCAACTTCTTCATTCTGTGCTGAAGTTAATTTCAAATACTTATTCAGTTTAGCCTTGTTAATAGATCCATCCCATTTGGCAACAGCAGTTGAATCATTTACACCGTTAGCAAATACTGATGCAGAAAACGCTAAAGCAGCTACTAATGTTAATCCAAACTTTTTCATAATACCTAAATTTTAAATGTTACCTAAAAACTTGTTACCTTAAAACAATTACGTTATCTTTTTAAATCTAGTTTAGCTCGAGCTTTATCTTTTTACCACTGCAAAGATAAGAATATGTTGAATAACATAAAAACAATATTGGAGAAAATCACAAATAAAGGTGTCATTTATTGATGTAAATCAATATCAATATAGCAAAATGTATGTTTTTGAAATGGAATTGTAATATTCTAAATGTGTTATCTGAAAAAGAAGCGACCTTTTGTAAGATTAATGTTGCCATAAACAATAGTTCGTTAAAATGATAAGTTTTCTTTAGATGAATGTCTGCCATTCAGCCAATGCATCATCTACGAAAACGAAGATATACTTCATAAGCCATTCCAGTTAGCTGCTACAGCCTGAAATGTCAAATAAGTATATCTTCATTTAAAGCACATTATTAAAAACATTCGTTTCCTTTAGTTTTTTATTCTTGTGCACTCTTTTTCATTCGCAGTTCGTAGAGGTCGCTGCGACGGTCGCGTAGGTTGCGTACACTTCCGTAGGTGTGAAGCTCGTTCAGCAGGTCAAGGTCGACATCCGATACCAGAATCATCTCGGTATTCGGAGTAGCCTCGGCACGTTTGCCATCGGTCGGAAAAGCGAAGTCGCATGGCGTGAATACACCCGACTGGGCATATTGGATATCCATGTTATGCACGCGGGGCAGATTACCGACACTTCCAGCTATCACCACGAAACATTCATTCTCGATGGCACGCGCCTGGGCACAGACACGTACACGTGAATATCCGTTCTGTGTATCGGTGAGGAAAGGCACGAAAAGGATTTGCATCCCTTGGTCTGCCATCAGTCGGGAGAGTTCGGGGAATTCGACGTCGTAGCAAATCAGTACGCCGATTTTTGCACAGTCGGTATCGAAGGTACGTACCATACGTCCACCACTCAAGCCCCAGCTCTTTACCTCATCGGGGGTGACATGGACTTTTTCATACATTTCGTAAGTTCCGTCACGGCGGCAGAGGAATCCTACGTTGTACAGGCTTCCGTCATCTTTTACGTAAGGCATGCTTCCGGTGATGATGTTGATGTTGTAGCTGATGGCAAGCTCAACGAAGCGGTCACGTACTTCTTCGGTGTATTGCGCCAGGGCGCGGATGGATTGTGCCTCACCCATATCGTTAAATTTAGCCATCAACGGAGCATTGAAATATTCGGGGAAAAGTACAAAATCGCTCTTATAGCCCGAAACGGCATCCACGAAAAACTCTACCTGTTCAAATACATCATCAAGAGTCTTGTATGAACGCATCTGCCATTGCACCAGGCCTACGCGCACGGTAGTTTTTTTGTCTACATACGAGTCGGTAGGTGGTTGATAGTAAATGTTGTCCCATTGAAGGAGTGTGGCGCAATGACGCGATTCCTCGTCGTTGGGCAAGTAGTTGCGCATCACACGGCGCACGTGGAAGTCGTTCGATAACTGGAAGGTGAGTACAGGGTCATAAATCTCGCGCAGGCGTACTTTTTCGATGTACTCTTTCGGGCGCATCGTGTCGGCATACTTGTGATAGTTTGGAATGCGTCCGCCAAACATAATTGCTTTCAGATTCAACTTTTCGCACAGTTCTTTTCGGTAGTCATACATGCGTCGTGCCAGGCGAAGACCTCTGTATTCGGGGTGGATAAACACTTCGATGCCATAGAGGATGTTCCCTTTCGGGTTATGGGTATTGAAAGTTTCATTGCCAGTTACTTTGGCATAGGTATGGTCGCCTTTCACCATGTCATAGTCAACGATAATGGAGAGCGCACAGCCTACAATCTTGTCGTCTGCCACGGTCACGATTTGCCCTTCCGGAAAAATGGCAATCAACTTCTTTATCTGAGCGCGTGTCCAAAATACGTCCCGGTCGGCGTACACGCGTGTGAATGATTGTGCCAACTGGTCATAATCTTCCATCCGCAAGTTGCGGATTTCTACTTTGTTGATTTTATGTGTCTGTTCCATAATGGTTATAATTATCAATGTGGCAAAGTGGGTTGGTATACAACATTACTCGTATATTTCCACCTTGTCGTTAGTATATCTTTATCTGTTTCTTGTCAAATAAAGCCGGTGGGTGATACATGCCGGAAGTTCTTCCTGGTAGTGTGTCACCATAATTAAAGTTTTGCCTTGGCGTTGGCAAAACGCCTCGATGATGTCTTTCACCATCCGGCGGTTGAACAAGTCGAGTCCGTGAAGTGGCTCGTCTAATATCAATAACTCGGGATCTTTCACAAAAGCGCGTGCCAGTAATACGAGGCGTTGTTCACCACTGGAAAGTTGTAAGAAACTGCGGTCTTTCAAGGCGAGGATACCGAAGATGTCCATCCACCATTCACACATGGCACGGTCGGCGTCACTCCGCTTTTTGTATAGCCCGATGGAGTCGTGCAGGCCGCTTGCCACGATGTCGACAGCTGGTAGGTTTTTCAAATAGGCGCGGTGCATTTCAGGGCTGACGTACCCGATGTGCCGTTTGATTTCCCAAATACTTTCTCCGCTTCCACGCTTTCGTCCGAAGAGAGAGATGTCACATGCATAGCTTTGCGGATTATCGGCACATACCAGACTGAGTAGGGTAGACTTGCCTGATCCGTTGTCGCCGCTTAAGGCCCACCGTTCGCCGCAGCGCACAGACCAGTCGAGGTCTTTCAGTATAGTGCGGTTTCCGTAACGGATGCTCACCTTGTTCAGGTCAACGATGTGGTCACTGTGATATAAACCTTCGGCATATGGCAGATTCAGGATGCGTGCGCGTTTTTCCTCAGACAATACACGAGCTGGGATTTCAGGATGCGAAGCCAAGTATTCAGAAAGTGTGATTTTCTTTCCGCATACTCTGTTGGACACAGGCACTACGTGGGTGATAAACGCAGGGATATCATCCGACTTCGAAAGCACAAGAATGACTTGTAGGTGGGTTACCTCGGTGAGGCGTTTCAACAAGACATGCAGCAAGTCGCGCGTCTTGGCGTCTAGGCCAATGAACGGATTGTCCATAATCAGCACCCTAGGATGACTCAGCAAGGTCTTGGTGAGTTGGAACTTACGGAGTTCGCCACTTGAAAGAAGGATAATATGCTTGTCGAGCATCGCCTTGATGCCGAACAAGTCAAACAAGTTTTGTTTTAACGTTTCATCCTTACACTCGGGGAGCAAGTCGCGTACAACAGGCGTGTCGTCCAGGTCGTGTGCATTCCAGCGTTGTTGGTAATAATATGTAGCATCGGAGTCACCATACGAGTCGCGGAAGGTGATATACTTGATGTTATCGGACACCATTTTCGATGCAGAAGGCGAGAAGTCATATTTCACTTCGTTCATTAGCAAGGGATAACGTCCGGTTAGGGTGTCAACCAGCAGGCTCTTTCCTCCACCGTTGGGTCCGACGATGGCGATGTGTTCACCTTCGTTGAATTGCAGGTTCACTGGTTCTTTCATCCGGTATGCCGGATGGCGGGTTATGCCGTTTTCGATGGTAATGATATGTTGCATTGTTTTTTATATTATAATTGAACACAAAGACGCAAATACGCAGAGTTGTTATTGTTAAAGCAAAGTTTCCTGTTTTTAGAGAAGCAGAGCATGTGGAGAGATAATTCTCGGCAAATCTCTGTGGGTTTGGTTTTTCCTAAAAAGGAGTTCTTCGCGATTTTGTGTCTTAATGTTCTTGTTTCCATAAATCATTGGTGTATTATCGTAGCTGAGCGAGGAGCTACTTGGAGTTGGTTCCCCGTTATTGTGCCAAGTCCCAGTACCAAATCAACTTTTCCATTCTGGCATACCACCCAATACTTTCCTTCTGGGATATTCACTTTTACGGCTTCTGTGCGTGCATTGAGCACTACTATTGTGTTGAGCCAAGCGTCTCCACATGGGTTCCCTTTCAGGCGGAAAGCCACAACGCTAGAAGCAGGCACGGGGATAAATTCTAAATGTTCTCTTATCAAAGCAGCATCTCCCATGCGGAAGGCTGGATGCCCCTTGCGCATGGCTATCAATCCTCGGTAATAATCGAATACGTCACGATGCAATGCCTTGTCATTCCAGCGGATGGCATTTACTTCATCTGGCAGGTTATACGGGTTAGGTTTCCCTTGTCTTGTGCGCAAGAATTCATCTCCCGCGAACAAGAACGGCACTCCTTGCGAGGTAAGGAGGGCAGTAGCCGCCAGTTTTTGCAGCGAACCTAGTTCCTGCACTGAAGCTCCTGGAAGTGTTGCCTTCAAACGGTCGGTGAGGCACAAGTCATCATGGCAACTGACATAGCTGATGAATTGCAGTGGAGAACCCGTACATGAGTCATTGGGAGTCAAGGGATATGTGCCTCCCGATATGCCGAAACGTACGCCTTGTTCGTGGTTTGGTCTGCCAATCAGGAAAGCCCCTTTCTTGTCATTTCCGAACGGCCCGCGCAAACTATCGCGGAATTCGTTGCGGAAGACTGCTATTCCGGGCATTTTGTTCACGTTCTCTTTCATGGCGAGCAGGTCGGGCGAAAGGCTTGGAACTGATGCCGCCCATCCCTCGCCGCAGATGAAGATGGCAGGGTCAATACGGTCAAGTGCATGACGTACGGCACGCATTGTCTCTGCATCGTGTAAGCCCATCAAGTCGAAACGAAATCCGTCGATGTGGTACTCTTTTGCCCAATAACAGACTGATTCCACAATAAAGCGGCGCATCATCGCCCGTTCGCTGGCAGTTTCGTTTCCGCATCCCGATCCATTAGCAAAATTTCCTTTCGCATCCTTGCGATAGAAATATCCTGGGACAGTACGTTCAAACACACTTCCTTGAATAGTAAACGTATGATTATATACTACGTCCATAATTACACGGATACCCGCATTGTGTAAAGCTTGTATCATCTGTTTAAACTCGCGGATACGCACTTGGGGATTATAAGGGTCTGTAGCATATGAGCCTTCAGGCACGTTGTAATTCTTCGGGTCATATCCCCAGTTGTATTGGGTACGTTCGGGATGGCTTTCGTCGATGGAAGCAAAGTCAAACACAGGCATCAGCTGTACATGCGTTACCCCTAGCTCTTTCAGATGTGCAAGTCCTGTATGTTCTCCCATCCATGTATGTGTAGTATCTTCTGTCAAGGCAAGGTATTTACCCCGGTATTTCATGCCTCCTGTGCTATCCGTGGTAAAATCGCGTAAGTGCATTTCGTAAATGATGGCATCTTGCAAGCTTTTTGCCGTCGGACGGCGATCGTTCTCCCAATCGGTGGGGTCGGTTTCTTTCATATCGATAATGGCTGCCCGGTTTCCGTTTACGCCCACTGCCTTTGCCCATAGTCCTGGTGTGTCACCTTGCCACACATCGTTTATCCGCACATTAAAAGTATAGAAACAGCCTTTTAAATCGCCCTCTACCGATGTTCTCCACATACCGTCTTCGGCCGGCTCCATGTCAACCATTCGTTTTGCAGACCCTCCTTGTCCGGTTTCATACACTAGCACTTTTACTTGTTGGGCGGTAGGTGCCCACAAGGCGAAACTGGTATGCAAAGGGGTATATGTCATTTCTTCCCACTTCCCTTCGTATACTGGATACTCATCGTAGGAAGCATACGAAACAGAATGTGGCTGGCAAGCGAAAATCATTGTAGTTAACATTCCCATCAACAATATTGTTTTTATATTCATTGTCTGTATATTTATTACTCATCACAGATGGTGCAAATATTAAAACTTCTATGTGCTGCTGTGGTGAACAAGCTTACATCATTTCACGATCTTCTCCGGATGTTTCCGAAGATAGTCTTTCCATCCCGAATAGGCATCGGGAAGTGCCGGACGCCCCATCTGTAAGTAATGGCAATAGGCGGCGCCCAGTGCATCGGTGGCATCCATAAAGGGACCCATTTCTGAGTCGGGGATGTGGAGCATCCGTTTCAGCATATTTGCTACCTGCTCTTTGCTGGCCTGTCCGTTTCCCGTTATCGCCATCTTGATTTTCAAAGGTGCATATTCGGTTACGGGGATATCACGGCACAAAGCTGCCACTATCGCTACTCCTTGCGCACGTCCCAGCTTCAGCATAGACTGGACGTTTTTTCCGAAGAATGGGGCTTCAATGGCAAGTTCATCGGGCAGGTACGAAGCGATGATGCCCTGCACGCGCTGGTAGATATGTTTCAGTTTCAGATAAGGGTCACCGCATTTGCGAAGGTCGATGACTCCCAGTGTTATCACTTCAGGCTTAATGCCGGTCACTTTCAAGACACCATAGCCCATAATGTTCGTGCCCGGATCGATGCCCAGAATAATCTTTTCCCTTACAGGCTGTATCACGCGATGACCTCCATCAAGGTAGGAAAACCTATCACCTTGTCTTTAAACGTTCTTTTTAGTTCCTCATTCAGGTGTGCTCCCACCTGCGTGTGCCAGCGGTGCAGTGCGGCACTGTCTTCCACTTCCCATTGCAAAGAGAAGCACTCGCTGTCCTGCTCCTTATGGCTCAGGATGCGCAAGATGCGCGGGTTGCTCAACTCTCCCGATTTTTCTGCCTCGGGAATATAACATTCGTGAAGCCAGATGACGAAATTGCGTGCGTCAGCCATCTCCACGTGAAAGGTCGTATTGTAAATCAACATAATTTTTGAGCTTTAAATTACCCTGCAAATTTAGATATAAATCTCGATTTATAGGCTAGAGTGAGAAGAAAAAAGTCAAGCCTTCATGGTTCTTTCATTTAAAGTCGTGTAAAAGGTCTTGTTTTGGCATAAGTGAAGATATGGCTTATTTTCTTTGATTTTCAAAGTTTTTCGGTAATGTGACTGATGAAGCCATGTCCGAAAGGATTCTTCATTCATTGGCGGTTCTATCATGAACAGATTAGTTTTAGCACCGATATTGTCGCATCTACAGTAAGAAGCTGTTTTGAATTTCTCCAAAAAGTTTTTCTTGGCTTGATGTATCTGTTTTCGTGTGTGCTTTGGGCGATTTTTTGGTCCTTTTCGCTCCTGTTCTTCGTCAG
>NZ_NFJG01000132.1:0-10802 GCF_002159755.1 Bacteroides sp. An269 | reverse complement strand
ACATGTCATACATGGTACTCCTTACGCTCTGCCCTTAACCGCCGGAGCCTCTGCCCCGGGCTTTCCTGAATGCCCTCGACCATCATTACCAGGTCACGCCATTCCATGGGATAACTGTCTGATTCCGGGTCGTATTCCGGCAGTTTGAAGCGTCCGGCCTCCAGCCGTTTGACGTACATCACCATGCCGCCGTCTTCCGCATGAAGCAGCTTCATAAGCCTGCGGTTGGAGCCGATGAAGATGAAGACATCGCCGTTCTTCACCTCACTTTTCATCTTTTCATGCACCACCCCGCACAGCGAACTGATGCCCTTGCGCATGTCCGTCCTGCCGGGACACAGGAAGTAGCGCATCGTGTCGTTCAAGTTAAACATGGCCGTCCTGCAGACTTTGGTTCAACACTTCCATCAACAGCTTCTCTGAGCCGCTTCCAAAGTGGGCACGGAGTCCGTTGGGAAACAACAAGGACACGCCGTAAGGAGCCTGTTCATCCAAGGACAATTCTGCTGTTGGCCGTTTGATATTGATCGGAGCCAGCTCTTGTTTGATACTGTCTTTCTCGGCAGAGTATTTCTTTTGCCAATAGTGATAGGTGGAATAACTCACTCCTATCTGTCGTAGGTACGACTTCAATGACAGGCCGCTTTGTTGCACCTGCATTTCTAATTCTTCAAATCCAGTTCTGTTCATTGCTATTCGGTTTGATTGTTATGCGGGGCAAAATTACAATCAAACCATAGGGCATGCAATGTGTATTTCTTAGAATGCTTACCATTCTTCTGTGTATCCTTGTGTAGTCTGTGTTCTATGATAGCATCACAAGAATCCGTTGTCAACTCCCGATTCGCATAATCAGCTGGTAAAAAACAGGGAACGGGGGTAAACAAAATAATGCTCTTGCGTTATATTTTAAAAACAACAATATACCGAATGCCATGAAACAGCTATATATCATCCTCCTTGCTTGCCTGCTTGTCGGATGCCAGGAAGAACAACTTATGGACAACTCACTTATAACAGTCTCCATCCAAGGAAACCAATTGGAAGGGATGACCCGGAACAATGAAGGAAAAAATATCTTCACCGCAGGCGACAATGCCTCCCTTTTCAGTCAAGGAGGAATAAACGCCAACAATATCGCCCTGACTTATCAAGATGGGGAATGGCATCCTGAGACTCCATTGTACTGGGATAAAAGTGGAAACGAAGCATCGGTTGTCGTCTACTATCCGGCATTCGCATCAACCCAACAAGAACTTTACGATACGGAAGGAAATCTGAAAGACATCTTATATGCAGCTCAAGAAACGCCCTACGGCAAACCAGTCGAACTGCAATTCGAACATCTCTTTGCCAAAATCACTTTTGAGACAGATGAATCAATCCATACACAGATGCAAAACATCCGTTTTACCCCATCCGTCCGACTGGCAAGCATAGAGCCTCACACCCGAACATTCACATTTGCAGAAACTCCGGCACCTACCGTTTCTTTCGAAAAACGAACCGACCGTATGTATACACTTTTCATACCTCCTGCCGACAATGTTTCTGTCGACATCAGGCTTGTCACCCCCGAAGGTGAACTACAGCTCACCACTCCGACACAATCTTTCATTTCGGGACACCAATATACCTACCGGCTTATTTCCAAAGAAAAAGAAACCGGCATCTACACCGCAGAAGAATTTATCGCATTCTCCCATCTGATAAACGGGATGGAATACGAAGGCTACACGCTGGACGATTTCGGACATGAAGTAGATGGCGTCATGACCTATTTCCTTTGTGCGGACATTGAGTTCACAGAAGAGCAAAGTGAGCAAGTGCAGCCGATAGGCTGTAAGTCGACAGAATTTGGTAAAAGCAAATCTTTTAATAAATGTTTTGACGGTCAAGGGCATTCGCTTTCCAATCTACGTTTGATTACTCCGGAAGACACTAAACATCAGGGACTATTCGGATATATAGGCGAGCGAGGAATGGTAAAAGACTTGACTTTAGAAAACTGTTCGTATGTCAATCTTGATTTTCTTAATGAAACTCATTATGATGGAATGATTGTCGGTTTTAATGAAGGGAATGTGATTGGTTGCCATGTTCTATCGTGTAGTATCGAAGATAAAGCATTTGGTTATGCAGGAGGCTTAGTTGGTGAAAATAAAGGTACTATTGCCAATAGTTCAGTATGTAATGTTAGTTTTGAAGGAAGGCTTGATGGTATAGGAGGATTATGTGGACATAATTATTTGTATGTTATCAATAGTTATGCAAGTTCTTGTCAGTTTACGAAAAACGCCAATGCAGGAGGTCTATGTTATAATATGGCTTCCGGTGCTGTGCTGACGAATTGCTATGTACATGCCCCATTTTTCAATGGGAACTCACAATCCGCTCTCTTTTCTTATCAACTTTCAGCCGGTATATCTAATAATTGTTATTATCCGAAAGATAGTGGTCTAAAAGAATTTTATAAGGGCACGAAAAATGAAGGGAAAAATTATGCATACGATACTGATTTCACCGTTACCGATACGGGCGAAACCCTTTTGGATGCCTTGAATGCCTGGGTAGACAAGCAGCAAGGCGAGTATAACGGACTTCCCCTTTTGCATTGGGAAGCAGGAGATGAAGGTGTTCCAGCCAAGTTGGCAGGCCTTTAAAAGTCTGTTTTGAGTTTTGTGTGATGATGTAGGATGAATTTTTAAGAGCTATTCCCAATAACCAGTAAGGCAGAATCAGCAAACAAACCCCAAAACCCAAAAACTTAAAAACTTAAAACGCATGAACTCATCCCCATTATAGTTTTTTATCAGCCCAAAAGACTACATCTGTGCAAAATGTTGTAATTTTGCGCCCAAACTCAAGAGTCTATGGAAAAAAATAAAAAATTAGTTGGAGCGATTATTCTATTGATTGTCATTGTTGCAGGCGTTTCTTTCCTTGCCGTGAACGAATACCGGAAAAATAAGGAAATGGCCGAAGTGTTTGCCGTAGAAAAACAAGAAATGGAAAATGAATATAGCGCGTTTGCTACACAATACGATGAACTTCAGGTGCAAATCAACAACGATTCGCTTCGTGAAAAACTGGAAAGTGAAAAGTTGAAGACCCAACGGTTATTGGAAGAACTGCGGCAGGTGAAGACAACCAATGCTGCCGAAATATTGCGGTTGAAGAAAGAATTGAAAACCGTACGTGCCGTGCTGCGTACCTATGTTATCCAAATTGACTCGCTCAACCGGCTCAACGCTGCACTGATGGAAGAAAATCAGGAAGTGAAAAGCAAATACTCAGCTGCCACAGCGCAAATCAATACCCTCTCGCAAGAAAAGAAAAACCTGAACGAAAAGGTATCGCTAGCAGCCCAACTGGATGCCACCAACATCTCTGCACTACCGATGAATAAACGTGGCAAGAAAGCACGAAAGGTAAAAGACGTGAAAAAAATTGCTATCTCGTTCACCATCGTAAAGAACATCACTGCCGAAACGGGCAACAAAACAATCTACGTCCGCATTGCCAAGCCCGACAATGACATCCTCTCGAAAGGCAATACCACCTTTGCCTACGAAGACCGTGAAATTACTTACTCCATTAAAAAGTATATTGAATATACCGGAGAAGAACAAAGCGTTACCGTCTATTGGGACGTGGAAGAATACCTTCCTGCAGGTACCTATACGGTCTATATCTTTGCCGACGGCAATATGATCGGACAAAACTCGTTTACCATGAAATAAAAGCCTGCATCATGAAAAGAAGCCTATTCCACATCCATGCGCTATGCATGCTTGCATCTGCCTTATTCCTTGCATCGTGCGGACAAGACCGCTCGGGGGAATATTATGCCCTCATCGGGCCAAAAACGTGGATGTACGAAACCATGCAACAACATTACCTGTTTTACGAAGACCTTCCCACCGAAGAAGGACTGAACTTCTTCGATAAGCCTGAAACATTTCTCCAGTCGGTTGTTTCTTCACAGGACCAGAAAAATGGAAGCGTGTTTTCCCACATTGATTCGGTAAATGTTTCACGTGTACAAAGTGCTTACCCCACTTTCGGATTGGAAGGCTCATTGATACGCAATACCAACGGTGACTATGTAGTACATATATTATATGTGTATCCTGATTCTCCAGCTTCTGAAGTGGGACTGAAACGCAACGACTGGGTGGTAAGCGTGAACGACCGGGCTTTGAATACAAGTAACTTCGAATCTTTCTTCCAGCGTCCCAGCAGCTCCTGCCGCTACCGGGTAGCTACAGAAGTAGATGGACAGCCGGATACATCCTACGTTGACATGCCTGCTCCCCGAATCATCGAACAACCCAGCGTATTTACCTATAAGACCATAACCGCCGGAAGCAAAAAAGCTTTTTATATCCTCTACAATGGATTTGAAACGGACGACGAAGAATCACTGAAAGCAGCCTTCAACGAAGCTGCCGCCCAGTCACCATCCGACATCATCCTCGACCTTCGCTACAATCCGGGTGGCTATGTATCCACAGCCCAATTGCTTAGTACCATCCTTGCCCCACAAGGTGCAATGGGACAACCGTGGCTTACAATGGTATTCAATGACAAGACTGATCCTCAGACACAGACCTATACTTTTGATGCCAGCCTGCTGCAAGGGGTAACCAATCTGAATTATGACCACCTGTACGTCATCACCACCTCTAATACAGCCTCGGCATCCGAAATTGTTATCAATACCTTGCGCCCATATTTAGGTGATAAGCTATTACAAGTAGGTGCTGCCACCTTTGGAAAAAATGTGGCACAGAGCCTGTTTACCAATGAAGCTTACCCGCAACTGGAATTCTGGTTAACCACCTCGTATACAGCTAACTCGGAAAACTTTTACGATTATTATACTGATGGGCTGCAACCTGATTATGTTTCATCTGAAGACTTAACTGCCAATTTAGGAGAGTTCGGCACACCAGCCGACAGTATTTTGGCTCCGGTATTTTATCATTTGGAACACGGCACGTTTCCCTCGACTGGAACAGAAGAAAGTACCCGTTCAACAGGAAGCAAAATTATTTATAACCCTATAGACCACAAACCAAAGCGAAGCCAAATGTCAATAAAATGAATGTTGACATTTATCAGCATGTTCTCATGAAAACGCAATAGGACAGGCTTTGCCAAATAAATCGCCCAAAGCACACACGAAACGAACACATCAAGACAAGAAAAACTTTTTGGAGAAATTCAAAACAGTTTCTCTTGGCTTTATGCTATTTTGCTAGCACATTTTACAAACATAGGAACTAAAAATTCACCGCAAAACAATGCCTGTTATTTTCATACCAGTAGTTCACTTTCCATCCATGGTATTCGCAAACCGCTTTCACTATCGCCAGTCCTAATCCATTACCTTTTGTTTTTTCTGACGGGCGGTAGAAGCGATTGAATACCTGCCGGGCGTCCAATTCCGGCTCATCGGAAGTGTTCGATACGATAAGCTGCCTGCCGGTCAGAACAAGAGTGATGTCCCCATTCGGACGGTTATGGCGGACAGCATTCACCACAAGATTATTCACGAGACTTTCCAGAAGGGTGCGGTTGGCACGTATCATCAGCGAAGTCTGGAAATCTTTGCGGAGAACGATGTTTCCCATAAGGCATTCCAATGAAGGCAGCAGTCTGTCGAGAAAATCGCCCAAACTGATGGTTTCCATCTGTTCGTACTGGCGGTTGTCTATCTTGGCAAGCAGCAACACCGCGATACACATTCTTGACGCAATCCCTCACACCCACCTCCGCCAGCTTCGCCTTCAAGTTCTTGATGTGCGTGTAGACGAAGTCGTGATTGTCCAGCATATCCGCCATGTCGCCGCTGGGATACTCTCCATCCCTGCCTTCGACACCGCCTTGCCCACGTTACCGATGAAGGGCCGACAGCTCCCTTTCGTCTTCGATTATCAGCAGTTTCATTGCGTTTGATGAATAAACATGGAAGCAAAGGTAATAGGAAAATGTGAAGATATATTGAAGAAGAATCGAATTTTTCACTATATTTACCCACAAAACTACTTATACTGAAAAAGATATGGATACTCAGACATTCATCAGCAAATACCGCCAGGCTTTTGGTGAAACGGCGGAACTTCCGCTTCTGTTCTATTATGATAACGAACCGGTGGCAGATACAGATAAGATAAACGGTTGTCTCTTTAAGGGAATGAATGCCGCGAGAAAAGGGAAAGGGCTTAGCCTGAATGCCGAGACCATCGGTTGTGGCGGAGGCAAGCTCTATACCGCCTTTGCGCCGATGCCTGAGCATGTGCCCGGCTTTGTGTCACATAAAGAACGCTACAAGGCTTCTCCGGAAGATGTGATAACGTGCATTGAACGGCTTGATATACGGCCGGCTGCTAAAAAGTATCTTAATTTCATACGGATTGACCGCGTAGAGAGTTTTGAACCCATGGAAGGGATTTTGTTTTTTGCTACTCCCGACATGCTGTCAGGACTGGCAACTTGGGCATTCTTCGACAATAACGCCGATGATGCTGTCTCCTGCATTTTCGGCTCAGGCTGTTCATCAGTTGTAGCCCAAGCCGTAAAAGAAAACAGAACAGGCGGCCGTCGTACGTTTATAGGTCTGCTCGACCCTTCCGTGCGCCCTTATGTAGAAAGCAATGTGCTGAGTTTTGTGATTCCGGCAAGCCGTTTTAAAGAGATGTATCAGGCAATGGACCGTTGTTGCCTCTTCCATACGAATGCATGGAGTAAGGTAAAAGAACGGATAACCAACAGCATCTGACCTGCGCTTACTTGATTAACATGATGATGCTTCCGCCCGTTATCAGCAGCGCGCCCACTACCACCCGCAGGCTGACCGGTTCCTTCAGAAACAGGAACGACAGGCAGATGGTGATGACGACGCTCAGTTTGTCTATCGGTGCCACGCGCGACACGTCGCCTGTCTGCAGTGCCTTGAAATAGAACAACCACGACAGCCCCGTCGCCACGCCGCTCAGCACGAGGAAGAGCCAAGCATGACGCGGTATCTCCCTTATCTCGCCCACGTGCTGCCCGAAGAGCACGATGCCCCACGTCAGCAGCAGGATGACGGTGGTGCGGATAGCCGTAGCCAAATCTGAATTAATGTCCTTCACGCCCACCTTGGCGAAGATGGCGGTCAGCGCGGCAAAGAGGGCGGACAGCAGTGCGTAATATTTCCACATAATCGCTTTCCTGTTTTTAAGTCGGTTGCAAAGTTATTGTATCTGCGCAAAGGTAGGAGCGGATTTTGTAGGAATTTTGAAGAAAGAAGGAAAGCCTCTGCCGGGAATAGTACTTTTTCCTGTAAGATTTGTCGGAGCTTCGGATGGGGGCGGATTACTTAGCATAAGGCTTGTATTCTTCAGGGATAGGAATATGGAAATGGTAGCACAAGGCAAGCACATCTTTAATATCGTTTTCATCAAAAACATATCCTGTGTGGAAAGCGACCTGTGCCTGGGGAGGAATACACGACACTTTCTTTCTGCCGATACAGCCTTCTCCATTGAACGTGTCCGCCGGATAAATTGCTCCTTCAAAAACAATCTTCCGTTCCGAAGTATATGTAAACAAATGCAAGTCCACCGTCCGCCCATCCGCATCTGCGAAAACGATGTGCTGCGGAGTGGAATATGTTTCTGTCCGTTCCTTGAATCCCTGTTGATGTAAAGCATGAATGAAACGCACAGCCTGCCTTTCTTCCACAAACAAGTCAATGTCTTGATGTTCTCTCGTTTGTTCGCCTAACAATGCATCTACACCCCAGCCGCCGTCAATGAAAACATTTATCTCCAATTCTTCGGCAAGCATGATTAAATCAATAGCATCTTTTTCGGTAATCATATCTAAATTTTGGAAGTTTGTTTGCGAAGGTATGAAAAATCAGCAAGCTTGGCAAACACTAAACCTCATCAAAAACAGATTTACACCGTCGGCCCCCCGAAAGACTCTACCGGGCAAAAATATGCCGGAATATTTCTTTCACTACTTCTGACTTCGCATCGGCATACTCTTGTACATATTTCCAATCTTTGGCAGCCAAATGCTTTTTCGTGTTTGCATACAGACGGCGGTCATCTTCATGCGCTATCAGCCAATCACGGAAGTCTATCATTCTGTCTGCTTCCTTGCATCCGATTGAAAAGACATGCAAATTCACTTCCGGCGATTTGCCTTTGAACATCCGATGTTCAAACCATTCTGGTTCACGGATTCTAAGAACATATCCTGCGTCTTGCAATAACCTCACGTAGTAGGTTTCATCTGCCGAATCTGGTACCAAAAGAAGAATGTCGATAATCGGTTTCGCGCATAATCCAGGAACTGAGGTGGAGCCGACATGTTCGACAATAATCTCTTTTCCGCACAAGGCTTTTTCTATCCGACTCTTTTCACGTTGAAACATAAGTTTCCAATGAGGGTTATATTCATCCAAAATGATTTTCTCCGACAATTCGGCAAGATTCCCGATAGTTACCTTTTCAAGATAATCTTTTGATGTCATAGTTTTTTCTTGCGAAGGTATGAAAAATCAGCAAGCGGAGCAAACACCAATCCCCACCATTCACCGGTAAATCCTCCACATCAGCGCCGGAAGCACCACCAGCAGCAGGGGCAGACCTGCCACGAAGAGGATGGGCTTGGCGTAGAGTTGATGAATCGAAAGAGTTGCTTTCATATCCAAGTTGTGTTTAGTGGTTCCAGTAATTGTAGGCGGCAATGACAAGCTGCCGGTTCGTGCGCATCAGCAGGGCATCCCGTTCCGTCTGTATCTTGTTGCGGAGCACGGTCAGGTAATCCAACACGGACACCTGCCCGGCCTCCACCTCCCGCGCGTAATCGGACAGGACACGCTCGTATCCGGCGAGTTGCTCCGTCAGAGCCTTGTCCCTCCGGTCATATTTCTCCAACTCCGACAGGCATTGGCGGAGCCTCATGCTGCGTTGGTATTCGGCATGGTCCCGGTAGATGCGTATGCTTTGCTGCTGTAATTCCGCCTGACGCTCCTTCCAGCGCTTTTGCCTGCCGTCGAAGAGCGTCCACGTAAATGTCAGTCCTGCGCTCCAGCCGAAATGCCTGTACCATTGCGAGAAGCTGCCCGTCTGTATGCCTCCGTCCACAAACAGGTCCAGCCGCGGCTTGTACTGCAAGTTGAAAGAACGCAGCGATGCCGCCGTGTTCAGGCTGTCCAACCGGTACTGTTCCGTCACCGCGCGTTCCAGTTGGTTCTCTTCCAAGCGGATGTGGTTGCGAGCCATATCCATATTGATGCGGGATTGCTCCTGTGCCACTTTGTAAGACGAATGTCCCAAGAGTGGTTGTGTCTACGTGGCTCCGGTATGCAGGTGCCCGCTGCTCTCGCCCAAGTCGTAGCCGTAATAATCCGTGGCATCCTGTGCGTTCCATCGGAAAGAAGTCGTCCCCCCGTCTTTGGTCAGGACGGGTACGAACAGGTAATCCCCGTTCAGCTCCAGCCGTGAACGGGTGTACAGCGCCTTCAGCCGCCGGAGTTCCGCCTGCTCTATTTGCAGTTGGTTGCGGTAATCGTGGAGCAAGGGGCTGTAGTGCTTTGCGGCTTCTGCATAATAAGACAAATGCATCAAGGCATGAAAACTTTTTGAAGAAATTCACAACAGTTTTTTAAAATCTGAACCAATGCTTTGCCAATCAAATAAAAAGCATTACCTTTGCAGCCGCTAATACGAGTTATTAGTATAATTCAAATCATTTTATTATTTACTAAACTTTATATTTAAAGATGGCAACAAAAATCAGATTGCAAAGAAACGGACGCAAAGGATATGCGTTTTATTCAATTGTTATTGCAGACTCAAGAGCACCACGTGATGGTAGATTTATTGAAAAAGTTGGTACATACAACCCCAATACCAATCCTGCCACAGTAGATTTGAATTTCGACCGTGCATTGTATTGGGTAAAAGTAGGTGCACAACCTACAGACACTGTACGTAACATCTTGTCTCGCGAAGGTGTTTATATGATGAAACACTTGCAGGGTGGTGTTGCAAAAGGCGCATTCGATGAAGCTACAGCACAGGCTCGCTTCAGCGCTTGGAAAGAAAACAAACAAGCTAATTTGGCCGCAATAAAGGCTAAAGCAGAAGAAACCAAACAAGCAGCCGTTAAAGAACGTCTGGAAGCAGAAAAGAAAATCAATGAAGAAATTGCTAAGAAAGTAGCTGAAAAGAAAGCTGCTGAAGCAGCCGCTAAGGCAGAAGCTGAAGCTGCTCCTGCAGAAGAAACTCCAGCTGAAGAAGCACCTGCTACCGAAGCTCCGGCTGAAGCATAAATTCGCTTTTTGACGTAATAAAAGCGAGGCTGTCGCAAAATAAAGAATGGCAATACTTCTTGCCATTCTTTATTTTTTTAATGGATGTCCGCAAACAGCCAATGTAGGGGCGTATCGCATACGCCCGGATGCACCAACTTATCCACGCCGAAAGAGTTATTATGTTTCAGTTGAACCACGGATATAGGTGCAACGGTAAACGCAGATAGGCTCATCCGCTGTAAGATTAATAATCTTCAAGCTGCAAGATTATTAATCTTACAGCTTGAAGATTATTAATCTTACCAAACGAAGCTATCTGCGTTGAAGCAAGAAGATAATAACAGTTTCGCTAACCAATTTTGTTTACTACACTTAGAAGCTGTTTTGAATTTCTCCAAAAAGTTTTTCTTGGCTTGATGTATCCGTTTTCGTGTGTGCTTTGGGCGATTTTTTGGTTCTTTTCGCTCCTGTTCTTCGTCAG
>NZ_NFJG01000131.1:0-10804 GCF_002159755.1 Bacteroides sp. An269 | reverse complement strand
GGGCGTAGAGCTTTGCAACCTTTTTTGTTAATGTGCTAATGAATAATGTGCTAATGAATAATGTGCTAATAAATAATGTGCTAATGTGATAATGTGGCAATGTGATAATGTGGCAATGTGATAATGTGGCAATGTGACAATGTGGCAATGTGATAATGCAATAATGTATTCTCACATTAGCACATTATTTATTAGCACATTATTCATTAGCACATTATTCATTAGCACATTAACAAAAAAGGTTGCAAAGCTCTACGCCCTGCAACCTCCATTATTCATTCCATTTTCATTTACTTTTTACTACATTCAAAAAAATCCTAATCTTCTGTCAACGTGTCATGTCTTCCCAGATACGCACATTGTTGTTCTTCATTTCCAGAAGACCTGTTACAAGAATTTTTTTCATCCTTTTAAGCATACTAGTTATCCTGTTTTTATGTTTTACGACACAAAAATACAGGTTTACGACATATGTTATTATATTTAAAAGCAGTTTTTCGCATTCTTCTCGCAAATTCTTGATATAAATCAAAAGTCGTTGATTTTTCTTGGAAACTATACTCACAAATAAAAAAAGATTTAAAAGCCAATGAATGTCGGGATTAATTCGTAACTTAACCCTCGAAAACAACAAATATACACCTTTATGGTAGACATCTATTGCAAAAACAACAATTCCACCCAAAGTTTTCCCGAAGGGAGCAGTTTGCTCGACATCTATAACGGTTTCGGACTGGATATGCCTTATGGCGTGGTAAGCGCCAAGGTAAACAATAAAGTAGAAGACCTGAACTTCAGAGTATACTATAATAAGGATGTCGAGTTCCTCGACATCACAAATCCTTCAGGAATGCGCACTTACTTCCGCTCGTTGTGTTTCATTCTGGTCAAGGCGGTAGAAAAACTCTATCCTCAAGGAAGCATCTCGCTGGAGCATCCTGTATCAAGAGGTTATTATTGCGATTTGCATCTGGACCGTTCCATCGGACTAGACGATGTGATTCGCATCAAGCAGAAAATGCAGGAAATCATTGCAGCAGACATCCCTTTCCAGCGCATCGAGTGCCACACCAGACAAGCGGCCGAAATGTTCCTCCAGCACGGGATGATGGACAAGGCAAAACTCCTCCGCAGCTATGACCAGTTATACACATTTTACTATCGGCTGGGAAACACGACGGATTGCTATTACGGAAGCCTCGTCCCCAGCACCGGATACATCCGTTTGTTCGACATCGTAAAATACTATGACGGACTACTCCTGCGCATCCCTAACCGGAAAGACCCTACCCGGCTGGAAGAAGTGGTAAAGCAAGAAAAAATGCTGGAAGTATTCCAAGAATACCATCGCTGGAACGAGATCTTAGGCATCGCCACCGTAGGCGATTTCAATATCGCGTGCCAGAAAGGGCTTGCCACCGAGCTGGTCAATGTATCCGAAGCACTTCAGGAAAAGAAAATCGTCCGCATCGCCGATGAAATCACCCACCGTGACCAGAACGGGGAACGTGTCAAACTGGTCCTGATTTCGGGACCGTCCTCATCGGGAAAAACCACCTTCAGCAAGCGCCTGAGCGTACAGCTCATCACCAACGGCATGCGCCCTTACCCTATCTCGCTGGACGATTATTTCGTGAACCGCGACGATACCCCGTTGGACGAAAACGGGAAGCACGATTTCGAATCATTCTATGCCCTCGACCTGCCTTTTTTCGAATCGCAATTACAAGATCTGATAGCCGGTAAAGAAATTGAACTTCCACGCTTCAACTTCGTGACAGGAAAACGGGAAATGAGTGGCAGGAAACTCCGTATCAATGACAACATGATTCTGATACTGGAAGGCATACACGCACTCAATCCCGAACTGACACGCCACATTCCGGAAGCGAACAAATACAAAATCTATGTATCGGCACTGACCACTATCCAACTGGATAATCATAACTATATCCCAACGACAGACAACCGGCTCCTGCGCCGCATCATCCGTGACTCGAAATACCGGGGAAGCAGTGCCGAGGATACCATCAACCGGTGGGAAAGCGTACGTGCAGGAGAAGAAAAGTGGATTTTCCCTTACCAGGAATATGCCGATGCAATGTTCAACTCCGCCCTTCTGTTCGAGCTTGCCGTGCTGAAAGACTATGCCGAACCCCTCTTACGCAAAGTACCGAACAATTGTCCGGCGTATTCGGAAGCCAACCGCCTGCTTCGTTTTCTGGGCTATTTTACGTCTATCCCCGATAATCAGTTACCACCCACCTCGCTCCTTCGCGAATTCTTGGGTGGAAGCAGCTTCAGATATTAATTCCCGCAGTGTGCTACCGTGCCCACTGTGGTGAGAATATTAATTTTACACATACTTTAAAACGATGAACGAAAGAAAATACACATTCGAAGTGTGCGCCAATTCGGTAGAAAGCTGTCTTGCCGCACAAGAAGGAGGAGCCCAGCGCGTAGAACTGTGCGCCGGCATCCCCGAAGGAGGGACTACCCCTTCGTATGGTGAAATCAAGACCGCACGCCGGATGCTCGACATCCGTCTGCATGTCATCATCCGCCCAAGGGGAGGCGATTTCCTGTATTCTCCCATCGAAGCAGAAACAATGCTGGAAGATATCCGCACGGCACGTAAGGCAGGTGCCGACGGACTGGTGTTCGGATGTCTCACACCGGAAGGCAACATCGACCTGGCACTGATGCAAAAACTGATGGAAGCCAGCGGAGACACCCCTGTCACCTTCCATCGTGCCTTCGATCATTGCCAGAATCCTTACCGGGCACTTGATGAACTGGTATCATTGGGAGTGACACGCATCCTTACTTCGGGCCAGCAACCTACCGCCCCTCAAGGTGCCTCTCTTCTCAAAGACCTGCAAGTATATGCCAAAGAGCGCATCATCCTTCTTGCCGGATGTGGCGTGAACGAAACAAATATCCGAAAGCTGGCACAAGACACCAGCATCCGGGAATTCCATTTCTCTGCCCGCGAGCAAGTGAAGAGCCGTATGCTTTTCACCAATCCAGAAGTCACAATGGGAAGCAAAGATGCAGACGAATATACCCGCGATGTCACTACATCCCGACGGGTACGGACTACAATTGAAGCATTATGCGGAACACCGTATGACTAATCATTCAGACTGAAACGCCAAGCGCAACAACATGCAGGGTCTGTCACGTCGGGAAAGCATGAAATGCACTCGCACGAGATGCGCTCGTCAATGGTACGGGCGAAACCTGCATACTCTATCTCGCCTACTGGCTTGCAAGGATGGAAAGGCATTCCTTTCCGTTCGCGTGCCCGTTGCACCCGGCATTCACGGGTACGGTACACCAATGTTTTCCTTTCGGCATCCATGATGATATCCGCCTCATTCAGATTCGCATAAAAACGGCATTGCAAGGCACGGGCAAGTCCTTCTAAGCCGGGCCGTTCGGGCAAGCCCAAGAACGCCTTGATGCGCTTGGCTTCAATCACGGTAAACCTCCGCCAAGCCTCGGCATCGTGATGCATCGCCTCGTCCATCCCGCGCATCCGCTCTACCGACTGAAACCACACGCCGTCCATCGCCAGCCAGTTTTTCGAATAATCTTCTATCAACCGTATCAACTCTTCTTTCGAGAGTGAATGTAAAATCTCGTTTTTCATTATGCTTCTTTTTAATGAATCCCGCATCTTGCCAATTAACTTGTAGGGCAGGGTTTGCCTGCCCGAAAACATCCACGTGGACGCATACAGGCGGTCGAACCCCACCCTACATTGGCTAATTGCGGAATATATCAAAATAGTAAATAATGCCAATCAGGAGTTAAAAGGGAGTTATCTCCCGCTGGGCGGGCTGGGAGTTAGACGCCAATACCCCTTGCACTGTTTTCAGAGAGACAGGGCTATTGGACTTTAACTCCTGAATGAAGTGATAACTCCTGTGCAACTTAACTACGTTTAACTCCTGATTCGTATAAATAGTAAATTATCAAATCGTAAATTGATTAATCTGTGGTGAAAACCAATCTACTATAATCCGTGAACCGTGTTCAACAGCTGGTCTCCCATGCCGATGGTGTATCCGTGTGATTCGAACACCACCCGATTGAACGTATCGGCAATGATGAAAATAGGCAACCGTGTGCCGGAACTGAGCTTCATTTCCTTCCGGATAGCGGCTTCTATGCTTCCATCCGAATCAATCCCAAACGAAACGGTGGCGGGCAAACCTGCTATCGGAGCCGACATATATTTCTCGTAAGCGGCACGAGAGGGGAAAAGAAGCACGATTTTCCTGCCCCACGCTTCCAGTTCCTTCGCCTTGGCGGCGATGTCCTTCAAGGCATGGTTGGTAGGCTCATCACCCACGCCTAAAATGCCCACAATGAAATAGCCCCTGCCCGTGGTGAGCAAAACCGAAGTCTCCCCGCCTTCCGGAGTCTGGAACTTGGATTCCGAATTGAAGCTGCCTATCACACTGACCGCCTCCTCACTCTCACGCATCACCAGTCCTGCATCGGTTTCCTTATCCTGCTCCACGCCAAAGAAAGACACTTGCGCCAGCACGCCTCCCTTAGCCAGACGGGTGCCGGATACCAGCATATAATAGCCTGCCGGAACCGGGACCGGTTCTTTGAACAACTTACTCCAAGGCTCGAAATCGGGATAAACCTGCAAGGCAAACCCTTCCCCATCGAAACGGGACAAGGAAAAATGGCGTGCATACGACGGGTCGCCCAGACGGGGTATCGGCGTATAGTCCAGCTTCAGCGTGCCTTCCGCCACTTGTTCCGAACGTCCGCTTTCGAAATCTACCGCTACATCCTTGCCGTTCTCCTTATATAATACATATCCCGTCACACGGTCTATCCATGCGGGAATGCCGAGCGAACGTGCCACCGCTACAAAGAACGTGTTCCGCGAAGTCCGGTCAGCCATACGGCTTTTCCATACCCCTTCGGGAGAAATCACCGTACCCACCGTGCACAAGTCATCCCGGAGCGTCAGGCTATCCTTACACCATTCCACCAGTTCCAAAGGTTTCTCGCGGAAACGGGCGGCATCCGTTTCGGGTATCTCACGCTGGAAGAACGAACGGTAAGGAGTCAGCATTTCGTATCCGATGCGCGGAGCCAAGACCGTAGCCACATCCGCCAGCGAATCCGTATGATACAGATGGTCGTCCAGCACGCTTGCCTCCGCATCGCGCAAGTCTTTCTCGGCAAGTGTGCCCAGCAAATCCAGCGCACGACTCCGCATCTCCCGTCCTGCCGCTTCTTTCAAGAAAGCCTCTATCTCCGAAGCGTTTCCGCGCGAAGCCACGATATAGGGTGCAACCGCTTCTGCTTCATATCCCGTTTCCGAGGCAAAGGCACGAATCGCGTCCGCACTGGGGAAGGAAGCGATATACGCATGGCGGATGGAGTCTTCCCGGTTGAAACGGATATCGTTCTCAGCGCGTTGCTCCGGCGTGACTTCCGGAAGTGTCGGGTCACCTGCGGGAGGAACGATGTCAAGCGAGAACGAAAGCGTGTCGCCTACCTGATGTTCGAGCCGGAGTTTTACTTCCTTGTCTTTTCCGAAAGACACTTTCTGTATTCCGAACGCACGGCCTTTCACCGCCAGCACCACCATATCTCCCAGTCCGGCGGAAAGGCTTGCCCGTCCGTCCGCACCTGTCTTCTGGGATGAAACCGGATAAAACTCCGCATAGTTATAGATGCCAAAGCGCACGCAAGCATCTCCGACGGGCTTCCCGTCGATATCCGTCACGAGTACCGTTACCGGTGCGTTCTGCGCATAGTTTCCTATCACATTTATTTCGGTATAATTGGCGGTGGTGCGCATCACCTCTTCCGGTCCCTCGTAATAGCCGAACACCTTGGTGTGCATCAGCATGCCGCGGCTTGCCGGCTCGTTGAACCAGCCCAAATTAAGCACCGGCTCAGGCTCGCACGCTCCCAGGAAATACCATTTCCCGTCTACCCAAGCCTCTACCCACGCATGATTGTCGTCGGTATGTGCCCAGCGGGGCGTATAGACCTGCCGTGCCGGAATGCCCACCGAGCGGAGCGCAGCCACAAGGAAAGTAGACTCTTCCCCACAACGCCCGTAAGCCGTCCGCACCGTGGCAAGGGGCGAACTGGTACGCGCGTCCGAAGGCTGGTAATTCGCCTTCTCGTGGCACCAATGGTTTACCTCAAGCACGGCGTCATACATCGCCAATCCCTTCAGGCGTGGCATCAATTCATCATGAAACACCATCCGCGAGCGGTCGAGCGCCTCGTTATTCACCCGCACCGGAAGAACGAAGTGCCGGAACACCTCATCCGGAATCGATTGTCCCCAGGCCGTCTCCTCGCGTGTGGCGAACGAGCTTCGGACGTTCTCCAAATAAAACTCACCGGAATAATCGGTCACATCTCCTACCGGCATATAGGCATACAAAAACATCAGGGCATCCCGCTCATCGGATGTCAATCCTTCATCATCGAACACACCGAAGAAATCCCCTTGTGAGAACAAAGCCTTTTTCTCTTCGAAATCCGCCTTCACCTGCTTCTCGAACGGAGATGTACATGCAGATAACAATGCACATAGCATACCGACACAAACTAATTTTCTCATAAGTCTTGCTTTTTATATTCCTCATTTCACAAAAACAACCTGTATGGTCAGGGGTTGCCTGCCCTTGCTTTACTTGCCCTTCCCAATTCGCCACGCAGTGCGTGACCAATCTTGTAGGGGCGTATCGCATACGCCCTGAATACATCTACGCAGATTAGTGGACGCATACGGGCGTATGCGATACGCCCCTACATGGATGCTTCCCCGTCACGCTGGATTTGCAATCCGCATCATCAACAAATGGCTCCGGATTGCAAATCTGGCATGACTGAACAAAGATAAAGAAAAAACGATTCATTCTCAAATTTATTTCCTACCTTTGCGAAAGTTAATCAAATCCGGCTTATGGCAATACATTCAAGTCAAGTACAGACACAGACACAGCAACAAGTACAAACCTTGTCGCCCCAACAGATTTTAGCGGTCAAATTACTGGAACTCCCTACGGTAGAACTGGAAGAGCGCGTCCACGCGGAACTTCTGGACAATCCGGCACTGGAAGAAGGCAAGGAGCCTTCTGGAGACGACCTGCACGGCGATGAGGGGGAAGACTATGCCACCACCGACCAGGACGGCGAGCCCAACACCGATTATGGAGAAGATCTCTCATTGGGTGACTATCGTACCGAAGATGACATCCCCGACTACAAACTACAAGAGAATAACCGCTCAAAAAACGATACTCCCGAAGACATACCCTTCTCGGACAATGTCTCTTTTTATGAAACCCTGAAAGAACAGCTTGACATGCAAGCCCTGACACCCGAAGAAAAGCAATTGGGAGAATACCTTATCGGTTCACTCGACGATGACGGGCTTTTGCGGAAAAGCATTGACTCCATCATCGACGAACTTGCCATCTACCAAGGCATCAGCACCACACCCGAAGAAGTAGAACACGTTTTGTCTGTCATCCAGGACTTCGATCCCGCCGGAATCGGAGCAAGAAACCTGCAAGAATGCCTGCTCCTGCAAATCAGACGGAAAGAAGACTCACCCTTGAAACAAATCGAATACAACATTATCGACAAATGTTGCGATGACTTCACCAAAAAAAACAAAGACAGAATCTTACAAAGACTGAACATCACTGAAAAACAATACAACGATGCTGTAGCAGAACTGGTAAAACTCAATCCGCGTCCTGGAAGCTCAATGGGAGAAGCCATCGGGAAAAACCTGCAACAAATCATTCCCGACTTCATCGTTGAAACCGAAGACGACGGCACCATCAGCCTCAGCCTCAACAACCACAACGTACCCGAACTCCGGCTGAGCCGCGAATTCACCGACATGCTGGACGAGCATACGCGCAACAAAGCGAACCAAAGCAAGGAATCGAAAGATGCCCTCCTGTTCTTGAAACAGAAAGTAGACGCAGCACAAAACTTCATCAATGCCGTAAAACAACGCCAACAAACCCTGATGAGTACCATGCAGGCAATTATCGACCTGCAACGCCCCTTCTTTCAGGAAGGAGACGAATCGCTCCTCCGCCCGATGATACTGAAAGACGTGGCAGAACGTACCCATCTGGATATATCTACCATCTCACGCGTGAGCAACAGTAAATATGTGCAGACCAACTTCGGTATCTATCCGCTCAAATTTTTCTTCAGCGACGGATATACTACCGAAAACGGCGAAGAACTTTCTATCCGCGAAATCAAGCGTATACTGAAAGAATGTGTAGACCATGAAGACAAGAACGCGCCCTATACCGATGACGAACTTGCCAATATACTGAAAGACAAAGGCTACCCCATCGCACGGCGCACTGTAGCCAAATACCGGCAGCAACTGAACATCCCTGTAGCACGACTAAGAAGATAAAAACAATGGAAGATACAAACATCCCCGACCAACTGACTTATCACGACCCCGTACAACGGAACCCTAAAGAAGAAAAAGACCCGTGGATAACGGCAGCCCGTATCCTGTCGGCTGTATTCACCCCCTTTATGGTCCCTTTCGTAGCCTTTGTCCTGCTCTTTCTCTTCACTTACCTGCGCATATTGCCACTCCAATACAAACTTATCGTGCTTGCCATAGTGTATTGTTTCACCATCCTCTTGCCGATGCTGAGCATATATCTGATGCAGAAAATCAACGGATGGTCTCTTCATGAACTAGGCAAACGCGAACGGCGCTATGTACCCTATATCCTTACCATCCTGAGCTATGTAGGATGCCTTGTCACGATGTACCGTTATCATCTTCCCCGCTATATGGGCGGCATCATCGTGGCAACCTTGCTCTGTATGGTCATCTGTGCGCTTATTAATCTTAAATGGAAAATCAGCACCCACATGGCAAGCGGCGGCATGATGATAGGCGGATTGCTTTCATACAGTTTTATATTCCAGTTCAATCCTACGTGGTGGCTCTGCATCTTCATCCTGCTCACCGGCATGCTGGGCTCGGCACGCATCATCGTCCGCCAGCACACCTTGAATGAAGTGGGCGGAGGCTTCCTCATCGGACTGTTCTGTGGGATTATCGGAATATTGTTTATCTGAATCCGGCTCACTCCAGTTCCAATGCTATCACCGTATCAATATCCGTCGGTATTTTATCAAGCAAAAGCGTGTAACCTACACGGTTCTTCTCGTATTTCACGGGTGTTCCGTTTACGAAATAAAAAGCTTTCTTTACTTTCTTGCCGGTAAGCGGAAGAAACAAAGCCTTGTCTTGCAGGTTAAGGATGTGTACATAAAGCTTATTGCCTTTTTGGGTGGTGCCTCCCCAAGGATGCGGACCGACACATCCGCCACGTGTGCCATAAATGGTCTCACCGTAAACTTTCATCCACTCACCTATCTCCGCCAGACGTTGCAACGCCACTTCGGGCAATTCTCCATCGGGCTGCGGACCAATATTCAATAACAAGTTAGCATCTTTCACGGCTGCACCCACCAAGTATTGAATCAAGTCTTTAGCCGACTTATAGTTTTGGTCTGTAATCTTATACCCCCACATACCGTTCATCGTCTGGCAGGTTTCCAGAGGCAAAGAACTAATGTCTTGTCCCGAAAGTCCGGCTTTATTTTCTCCTGGAAGGTCACGTTCGAAGATTTGAATATCTTCTCCCGGAAAGGGTGTGAGGTGATGATTGTTAGCCACCAGGCAGGAAGGTTGCAATCGATGAATCAAAGCATATTGCTCATCCAATTCCCAATCAAAGCCGGGATTCTGATCCTGATCCCATACACCGTCGAACCAAATAGCACCGATAGGGCCGTAATGGGTCAGCAACTCAGTCAGCTGGTTGTTCATGAAAGTATAATAGCTCCTCCAGTTCCCTTTTGGGTTAGGACGCCCCGTTCCACGTCCCGTGCGTCCCCATACCGCATCTTCACGGTACCAGTCGATATGCGAATAATAAAGATGTAAACCGATGCCCTGCTTACGACATTCATCGGCAAGCTCCTTCAGCACATCACGCTTGAACGGTGTGGCATCCACAATGTTATAATCCGAATATTGCGTATCAAACATCGAAAAACCTTCGTGATGACGTGTCGTAAAAGTAATATACTTCGCCCCCGATGCTTTAATGGCACTCACCCACCTGGCTGCATCAAACTTCGAAGGAAAAAATCCCCCAGCCAGCTTAGCGTATTCCTTATAGTTCAGGTTCTTGTTAGTCATGGTCCACTCACCTGTTGCCAGCATGGCATACAATCCCCAATGCAGGAATATACCGAATTTCTTGTCACGGAACTCTTGGCGGGCTTTCAAATTCTCTGCGGTAGGCTGATAAGTTTGAGCCTTAACGGAAAACATCAAACCGCACATCAATAAAAGCAATAAAAGTCTTATCCTCATAATAATTTCATTTGATATTGTCAAATCCATCTTGTACGCTTGCAGTTACCTGCAAAGTATTTATCCGACAATCCAACGGCTACCAGGTATATACGAAATCAGTTTTGTTGTAACAAAACAACTGATAAACGTCAATAAAGTAACGAGTGGAATAGCAATGGACAAAAATAAAAAATATCGCTGAAAAAATCGAACGAAACGACAGATTAACGCGATAAAATAGCAATCAGAAGAAAATCACGGAAAAAATTAGAAGCTGTTTTGAATTTATCGTGCGATGATTTGGGATGAGTTTTTGAGGCATTTTCGCTTCTGTGATGAGGAAGATAGCGGGCTATCTGACGAAGAACAGGAGCG
>NZ_NFJG01000130.1:0-11353 GCF_002159755.1 Bacteroides sp. An269 | reverse complement strand
TCGCTCCTGTTCTTCGTCAGATAGCCCGCTATCTTCCTCATCACAGAAGCGAAAATGCCTCAAAAACTCATCCCAAATCATCGCACGATAAATTCAAAACAGCTTCTCAAAATAGTTTCTTATGTATCTCCATGCATTAATTAACCAATTGTTTTTCGTACCTTTGCACCCGATTTAGAAACTAAACGAAACGACATGTGGTTATTATTAGCATTCTGCTCGGCGGCATTGCTGGGCTTTTATGACGTGTTCAAAAAGAAATCGTTGAACGGGAATGCGGTGCTCCCCGTACTGGCGCTGAACACGCTGTTCTCCAGCCTCATCTTCATCCCCTTCATCCTTGTGTCCAGGTTCTGTCCGTCGGCATTGCAGGACACGATATTTTTCGTACCCGAAACGGGAGGCTGGGAAGTGCACAAATACATTGTGCTGAAATCGGTAATTGTACTTTCATCGTGGACCTTCGGCTATTTCGGAATGAAGCACCTGCCCCTTACCATCGTAGGGCCGATTAACGCCACACGCCCTGTAATGACCCTGGTGGGCGCATTGCTCATCTTCGGCGAGCGGCTGAACCTGTACCAGTGGATTGGTGTGCTGCTGGCGGTGGTATCGTTTTTCATGCTAAGCCGCTCGGGCAAGAAAGAAGGCATCAGCTTCGAACACAACCGCTGGGTGTGGTTCGTGGTGCTTGCCGCCTTGCTGGGAGCTATCAGCGGCCTGTACGACAAATACCTGATGGGAATGTTCAACAACATGGTGGTGCAGGCTTGGTATAACATCTACCAGCTTTTCATGATGGGGGCGGTGCTGATGTTCCTGTGGCTTCCGAAGCGCAAGACCACTACCCCTTTCCACTGGGACTGGTGCATCCCGCTGATTTCCCTCTTCCTTTCGGCGGCAGACTTCGTATATTTCTATGCCTTAGGAATGGACGACTCGATGATTTCCATCGTGTCGATGGTGCGGCGGGGAAGCGTGGTGGTATCGTTCCTCTTCGGTGCCATGGTGTTCCGCGAAAAGAACCTGCGGAGCAAGGCGGTCGATCTCGCACTGGTGCTTCTCGGCATGTTCTTCCTGTATCTGGGGAGCCGGTAGGATTCTCTTTATAGGAAAATTTAAACAGGCTCTACATACATCCGTGTAAAAGTCTGATTTCTGAAGCAGGAAAAAGGTAGCTTGCCGCTCCGTTTTCCTGCTTTAAGTTCCGGTAAGAAACATTTTTTCGCAAAAAAACAAGCAGTTTGTTTGCTGATTTGAGAAAAAGCATTACCTTTGCAACCGCAAAACAAAACAACGATTGTTGCGGAAATAGCTCAGTTGGTAGAGCACAACCTTGCCAAGGTTGGGGTCGCGAGTTCGAGTCTCGTTTTCCGCTCTATAGTAATAATGCCCAGGTGGCGGAATGGTAGACGCGCACGTTTCAGGTGCGTGTGTCGAGAGGCATGCAGGTTCGAGTCCTGTTCTGGGCACGTTCTTTTTAAGTTTGTTTATCGGAGAGATGGCGGAATTGGTAGACGCGCTACTTTGAGGGGGTAGTGACATTATGTCGTGGGAGTTCGAGTCTCCTTCTCTTCACCCGTTGTTGCGGAAATAGCTCAGTTGGTAGAGCACAACCTTGCCAAGGTTGGGGTCGCGAGTTCGAGTCTCGTTTTCCGCTCCACAGTAATGATGCCCAGGTGGCGGAATGGTAGACGCGCACGTTTCAGGTGCGTGTGTCGAGAGGCATGCAGGTTCGAGTCCTGTTCTGGGCACATCATTGCGGAAATAGCTCAGTTGGTAGAGCACAACCTTGCCAAGGTTGGGGTCGCGAGTTCGAGTCTCGTTTTCCGCTCACGTTAGTTATTTTGGGTTTCATTGCGGCAATAGCTCAGTTGGTAGAGCACGACCTTGCCAAGGTCGGGGTCGCGAGTTCGAGTCTCGTTTGCCGCTCGTAAGGAGAGATTGGGTTATCCCAGTCTCTCATTTCGTTTTTTATGTCTTAAGAGCCAGATATGGGTTCATCTGACCTCTTTCAGCTTTTCTTCCAATTGAAGAGCTGATATACCCAATTTAATAGCTTGCTCGTAGGCCTGACGTGCCTGGTGTTTCTTCTTTTGGCGGACATAAATGTCGCCCATCATCACATATACGTCAGCGTCATTCGGGTCAAGCTTTGCCGCAGTCTCAAGATCCAGCAAGGCCATATCGGTAAATTCCTGCTCCAGTTCCACATTGGCACGCATTTTCAAGAGTGATGCATCCTGCGGATATTCTTCCACCAACAGATTCAGGCGGTCACGGGCTGCAATGAACTTTCCTTCCTTCTGGTCAAGCATGGCAAGCCCGATACGGGCAGGCTTGTTTTTCGCATCCTTGCCCAATAAGACATTATAGTCGATACGCGCCTCCTTATACTGATGACGCTGCATATAGATATAGGCGCGGAACAGGCGTGCTTCTTTCTCTTCGGGAATAAGGTCGATGACGTTGCAATAGTCAATGTATGCTTTTTCGAGCAAGCCTTTATCCAGATACAATGCCGCACGGTTCAGAAGGATAGCCGTAGCGTATGGCGTGATATTCAACGCCATGGTATAGGCTTCGATGGCTTCGTCCGCCTTTCCCTGACGCTTCAAGACCGTGCCGAGGTTGGAAAAGAGCAAGGCGTTGCGGGCATTCTTGGGGTCGAGCTTCAAGGCTTCGCGGAAAAGCTGTTCGGCACGCACCAAACTGTCCTTCTGTGCACAAGCCATCGCTTCTTCCACCAGCTCGTTATAGTTTTGGGCATACAGTCCGAACGAGCACAGGCAGACACACGCTATGATAATCAGTCTTCGCATAAAACAAATGTTTTCTTTCACCACAGATTACACTGATTTAATCTTTAAAATTATTAACTGAAAAAATCTGTGTAATCTGTGGTGAAAAAATCAAGCTTCTTTAATATAATTCACAATCCATGCGCCAACTTCTTTTGTACCATACTTGGCACCGCCTTCTGCCTGGATTTCGGGCGTACGCACGCAAGCATCCAGCGAAGCGTCTACGGCACGGCGTATCAAGGCACCCTCTTCCTTACAATCGAAGTATTCGAACAACATGGCCACGGAAAGGATTTGCGCCAACGGATTGGCTATGTTCAACCCCTTAGCCTGCGGCCACGAACCGTGAATGGGTTCGAACACCGGCGTGCTTTCGCCAGTAGAAGCGGACGGGAGCAAGCCCATCGAGCCGCTGATGCAAGAACCTTCGTCGGTCAGGATATCGCCGAACGTATTCTCGGTCACCATGACATCGAAGAACTTCGGCTCCTGAATCATGCGCATTGCCGCATTGTCGACATACATATAGTCGGTGGTTACTTCGGGGTATTGGGGAGCCATCTCCTGGGCTATCTGACGCCACAAGCGTGACGATGCAAGCACATTCGCCTTATCGACTACCGTCAGGTGCTTGCGGCGCTTCATGGCATACTCAAAACCTACCTTCAGGATACGTTCGATTTCGGGACGGGTATAATAATTGGTGTCATACGCCTTATCGTTGTCCTGGTATTTCTCGCCGAAATACATGCCTCCGGTCAGCTCGCGGATGCAAAGGAAATCGGCACCGTCCACCAGTTCGGCACGCAAGGGAGACTTGTGCAACAAACATTTGAAGGTCTGCACCGGACGGATATTGGCAAACAGTCCCAGCTTCTTGCGCATGGCAAGCAAGCCCTGCTCGGGACGTACCTTTGCCGTAGGGTCATTATCGAACTTGGGGTCGCCCACCGCCGAGAACAATACGGCATCGGCATCCTTGCATACCTGATAGGTTTCTTCCGGGAACGGGTCGCCCACCTTATCAATGGCATCTGCACCGCAGATAGCGTATTCGTAACTTACTTTATGTCCAAACTTCTCACAAACAGCCGTCATGACGTCGACACCCTGAACAGAGATTTCAGGACCGATGCCGTCACCGGCTAATACTGCAATTTTAAATTCCATAGGTCTTCTTTTTTAGGTAACCAGGAAACCAGGTACCAGGTGACCAGGTTTAATATAGCATTTACAAAACTATTCAAGACCTAGTCAACTAGTACCTGGTACCTTGTCAACTGATTGTTATTCTTCAATTATATTCAACATTTTAATGGTCGCTTTGATTGCCGCTTCCGTCTGGTCGGCATCCAAACCGCGGGTACGGAACTCACGGTCCTCGTAATTCCACGTGATGACGGTCTGCACAAAGGCATCGGTACGTCCGCCGGGAGGAATGGTCACGGCATAATTGGTCAGCATCGGAAACTTGCGCTGCAACGTACCCTTATATATCTTGCGCAAGGCACGCACGAAAGCATCATACTGACCGTCGCCCGATGAACTTTCCTGATACACCTTGCCGTTGATTTCGATGCTGAGCGTAGCCATCGGCTTCAATCCTTGAGCAAGGGTGACGAAATAACTCAACAGTTTCACCTTGTTTTGCGCTCCGTCGTGTTTCAGCACATCACTGATGATATAGGGCAAATCTTCCTGTGTCACCAGTTCTTTCCGGTCGCCCAATTCGATGATACGTTCGGTCACCTTCCGCATCGAATCTTCGTCCAGTTCCAAGCCCAGGCTTTCCAGATTCTTGCGAATATTCGCCTTGCCCGAAGTCTTTCCCAAAGCATACTCACGTACCCTGCCGAAACGTTCGGGAAGCAAATCGTTGCAATAAAGATTATTCTTATTATCTCCATCGGCATGCACGCCTGCCACCTGCGTGAAAACACTTTCGCCCACTATCGGCTTGTTGGCGGGAATGCTCATGCCCGAATACGACTCGACCACCCGACTCACATCGTTCAGACGGCTTTCATCGATATTGGTCACGGCATGGAAATGATCTTTCAAAATCGCCTGCACACTGGCAAGGGGAGCATTGCCCGCCCGTTCGCCCAAACCGTTGATGGTGGTATGAAGTCCTTTCACCCCACTCAGCACAGCCGCCAGCACGTTGCTCACGGCAAGGTCGTAATCGTTGTGCGCATGAAAATCGAAGTGCAGGTCGGGATAACGTTTCTTCATCTTCCGCATATACTCGATGACTTGCAACGGATTGAGGATTCCCAACGTATCGGGCAACATGAACCGACGGATACCACAATCCTTTAAGCCGTCGACCAGCCCAAAGACATAAGCAGGCGAATCTTTCATGCCGTTGCTCCAGTCCTCCAGGTACACATTGACATCCAAATCCCGCTCATGCGCATAGGATACCACCGCCCGTATGTCCTCGATATGCTCGTCAAGGGTCTTCTTCAGCTGGTACGTGCAATGCTTCTCCGAGCCTTTCGTAAGTAAGTTAATGACCCTGCATCCAGCGTCGTGAATCCAGTCGACCGACACGTGACCGTCGACAAACCCCAACACTTCGACCCGCGGAAGCATGTTCCGCCGTGCCGCCCAGTCGCATATCATCCTTACCGCATTGAATTCCCCTTCAGACACCCGTGCCGAAGCGACTTCCACACGATCGACTTTCAAGTCCTCAAGCAGTAAGCGGGCAATCATTAATTTTTCATGGGGCACGAACGACACGCCATTGGTCTGCTCGCCATCGCGGAGCGTGGTGTCCATGATTTCTATTCTCGGATGATTTTCCATAAAACTTTTTTTTACTCGCCACAGATTACACAGATTTAATCTTTTATAAATGTCCGCATTTAGCCGGCAAGGAGTTAAGAAGCCAATACTTCTGTGCTATTGGCATTTAACTCCTGCCGAAGGCATAACTCCCTTCTAACTCCTTTTATCTATGAGGATATTCATTAATCTTTATCAATATTAATTATAAACAGAAAAAATCTGCGTAATCTGTGGTGAAAAATATAACGTGTTATCTGTGTTCTTCCTCGTAAGCCTCGATTTTATCCTTGTTTTCTACAAGGAAATCGATGTCGTCCAGCCCGTTCATCAGACAATGCTTCTTATAGGCATTGATTTCGAAGGTTTCCGACTTGCCTGTCGCCTTGTTGGTAATGGTCTGGGCAGGAAGATTTACTTCTACTTCCGTCTTCGGGTCGGCAAAGATAGAGTCGAACAGTTCTTTCAGGAATCCTTCGCTTACCACCACCGGAAGCACGAAATTATTCAATTCGTTATTCTTGTGGATATCGGCAAAGAAACTGGATACTACTACACGGAAGCCGTAACCGGCAATCGCCCACGCCGCATGTTCGCGGCTGGAACCACTTCCGAAGTTCTTGCCTGCCACCAGGATTTGCCCGCCATATGTCGGATTGTTCAACACAAAGTCTTTGTTCAGCGAACCGTCCGGATTGTATCTCCAATCGCGGAACAGGTTATCACCAAAGAATTTTTCATCGCGTGTAGTGGCCTTCAGGAAACGTGCCGGTATAATCTGGTCGGTATCTACATTTTCGAGCGGTAAAGGCACACAAGTGCTGGTAATTATATCAAATTTCTGTTTCATGTGTTCTTAGTTATTTAGTTTTTGAGTTCTTAAGTTTTGAGTTTTTCAATAAATTATGGGAAACTTACAAACTCACGAACTTACAAACTCAAAAACTTACATTAATGTTCTCGGATCTGTTATCACTCCCGTTACGGCTGCGGCGGCTGCGGTCAGCGGGCTTGCCAACAACGTGCGTGAGCCAGGACCTTGACGGCCTTCGAAATTACGGTTGCTGGTAGATACGGCATATTTGCCTGCGGGAATCTTGTCATCGTTCATCGCCAGACAAGCCGAACATCCCGGCTGACGGATAGCAAAGCCCGCTTCTTCAAGAATCTTGTCTAAACCTTCTTCACGAATCTGTGCATCCACCATCCACGAACCCGGTACAAGCCAAGCGATAATATTGTCAGCTTTCTTACGTCCTTTCACGATAGAAGCAAAAGCACGGAAGTCTTCGATACGACCGTTGGTGCAAGCGCCGAGGAACACGTAATCGACTTTCTTGCCCAACAAAGACTCGCCCGGCTGGAAGCCCATATAATGCAGGGACTTTTCGAAAGACGCCTTCTCTACGTCACTCATTCCTTCCGTAACAGGAATGTGAGCGGTGATTGCCATCCCCATACCGGGATTGGTTCCGTAAGTAATCATCGGCTGGATATCGGCGGCATCGTAACGCACTTCTTTGTCGAACACGGCATCTTCATCGCTCTTCAACGTCTTCCAGTACGCCACAGCCTTATCCCAATCTGCTCCCTTCGGCGCATATTCACGCCCTTTGATGTATTCGAAAGTCACTTCATCGGGAGCAATCATACCGCCACGGGCACCCATTTCGATAGATAAGTTACACAAAGTAAGACGTCCCTCCATCGTCAGGCTCCGAATCGCTTCGCCGGCATATTCTACGAAATATCCCGTAGCCCCGCTGGTCGTCATTTTCGACATCATATAAAGGGCTACGTCCTTGGCAGTCACTCCTTTTCCCAATTTGCCGTCAATGGTAATGCGCATGGTCTTCGGACGTGCCTGCAAGATGCATTGAGAAGCCATGACCATTTCCACTTCGCTGGTGCCGATACCGAAAGCAACCGCTCCCATCGCACCGTGTGTAGAAGTATGCGAATCGCCACAGACAATCGTCATGCCTGGCAATGTCAGTCCCCGTTCGGGACCCACCACGTGAATAATGCCGTTCCGCTTGTCCATCATACCGAAGTGAGTCAATCCGAAATCGGCGGCATTCTTTGCCAATGCATCCACCTGCGCCTTCGAAACCGGGTCTTCGATAGGTTTGTCCTGGTCGTGTGTCGGCGTATTATGGTCGGGCATGCAATAAATCCGTTCCGGACGGAAGCATTTCAATCCCCGCGCCCGCATGCCGGCAAATGCCTGCGGACTGGTCACTTCGTGACAATAAAGGCGGTCGATGTACAATTGCGTGGGACCGTCTTCCACTTTCTGCACCACGTGTGCATCCCAAATCTTATCAAATAAAGTATTAGCCATACGTTTCAAATGTTATCTCGTTCCGTTATTTTCTGAATTTATTAATGCAGTCGATATACGCTTCCACTGAAGCCGCGATGATATCGGTATTGGCACCAAAGCCATAATACATCTGTCCGTCGTATTCCACTTGCATGTGTACCTTACCCACATCGTCGCTCCCTTTACTGATTGCCTGAATGGTGAACTCTTTCAAGGTCATCTGACGTTTGATAATCTGTTTCACCGCCTTAATGGCAGCATCCACCGGCCCGTTACCGGTAGCGGCGGCCTCGAAATGCTCGCCCGAGATATTCAAGCCCAGGCTTGCCACCGAACGCACGCCTACCCCACTGGTCACCTGCAAGTATTCCAGCTTGATGTGATGATTCACATTGCGGTCGGCACCTGCAATCACCAGAATATCGTCATCGGTAATATCCTTCTTCTTGTCGGCAAGTTTCAGGAAATCCTCATACACCTTGTCCAGCTTCTCCTGATTCATTTCCACACCCAGCACATGCAAACGATGCTTCAATGCCGCACGTCCGCTCCGGGCAGTCAGTACAATCGCATTATCATCGATTCCCACGTCTTTCGGGTTAATGATTTCGTACGTCTGCACGTTCTTCAGCACACCGTCCTGATGGATACCCGAAGAGTGTGCAAAGGCATTCCGTCCCACAATCGCCTTGTTGGGCTGCACGGGCATGTTCATCAGGCTGGAAACCATACGGCTGGTAGGATAAATCTTCTGGGTATTGATGTTGGTATCAATGTTCAGATGCTTGTGGCAACGCAAAATCATTGCCACTTCTTCGAGCGCTGTATTGCCGGCACGTTCTCCGATACCGTCGATGGTCACTTCCACCTGACGGGCTCCGTTCAACACACCGCTGATGGTATTGGCTGTAGCCATTCCCAAATCATTGTGGCAGTGGGTAGAAATGACAGCTTTGTCAATGCCGTCCACGTGGTCGACTAAATACTTGATTTTAGCCCCATACTCATCCGGCAGGCAATACCCCGTAGTATCGGGAATGTTCACCACCGTGGCTCCCGCCTTAATAACCGCTTCAACCACCCGTGCCAAGTATTCATTGTCGGTACGTCCGGCATCTTCGGCATAAAACTCCACATCGTCTACATAGCGGCGGGCATATTTCACGGCAGCCACCGCACGCTCGATGATTTCTTCGCGCGTGGAGTTGAACTTGTACTTGATATGCGAGTCGGAAGTGCCTATACCCGTATGAATACGTTTATGCTTGGCATACTTCAAAGCTTCGGCTGCCACGTCAATATCTTTCTGCACGGCACGAGTCAACGCACAAATGGTAGGCCACGTAACCGCTTTTGATATCTCAATCACCGAATTAAAATCACCCGGACTGGAAACCGGGAATCCGGCTTCAATCACATCCACACCCAACGCTTCCAACTGTTTTGCCACCTGAATCTTTTCAACCGTATTCAACTGGCATCCGGGAACCTGTTCCCCGTCGCGCAAGGTCGTGTCAAAAATAAACAATCTTTCACTCATAGCATTTATTATCTTTAATCGTCATTCAAACAAAAAGCCTTTCGCACATAGAAGTGGGAAAGGCTTTACATATATCTTGTACCGTTATACATTTACGCACGCGCCTTGCTTCCCACTGGCTTCACCAATAGAATAATCAAACCGCATAGCAAAATATGTATAAACAATGCATTCATCTGTTTCTTTTTTTATTTTACGGATGCAAAGGTAGACATTATTTCGATAAAACAAAATAGAATGAAAGTTTTTTATCAAATTCAGCAACAATTTTACACATTTAAGCCTACTTTAAGCGCAATTCATACAGACAAGCATCCAATTCTTTGCTACTTCCCATGTGCTTTCCCATATCATCAGACAGTTTCACACATTCGCGCCACTCTTGGTTTACATTCATCTTGCAACGCGACAACTTCATCACGATATTAGAAGGAGTATAGCCTGTATCATTAGTCAGATTCGTTCCGATGCCAAAAGAACAACGAATTTTCCCCTGGCAATATTCAAAAATGTGAAGCGCTTTCTCAAAATCCAGCGCATTGCTGAAAATAATGGTTTTCGTAGTAGGGTCAATCCCCAATTCCTTATACCGGGCAATCAGATGTTCTACAAACTCAAACTCGTCCCCGGAATCACACCGTACCCCATCGAACAGCTTGGCTTGCTTGCGGCTGAAATTCGAAAGGAAAGCATCTGACGTATATGTGTCCGACAAAGCTGTACCCAAATCGCCGTCATACACATTTACCCAATTCTCTAAAGCCATATAATTGGCATGCTTGTAACCGAATTGCGCGCCATGAAACATAAACCATTCGTGCGGATGGGTCCCCATCGGAAGCAGGTTGTATTTCATGGCAAGAAAACAATTGGAAGTTCCCGTACAGTAGCGGGCATGTTCTTTCAAATAGGCAACGACTGTTTCATGCACATCAAACGAAAAACGGCGGCGGGTGCCAAATTCAGAAAAAGGCATGTGATGCGTATTAGACAAGCTGACTTTTCCAGACAAACGGGCTATGATGTCCTGACGGTCCGGTATACGGTTTAAGAACTGATTCTTTATTTCTGAAATAATCGCCAATAAAGGCACTTCATACAGTGTTACCTTATATAATAAGTCCGTAACTTCCATGTGTAAATGGCGTTCTTCGTCCAAATACAAATGAATCTTATCCGGATCAAAACGAAAGGAAAAAAGCCATTCCCAATATACCCGGGGCAAGAACCGGCAATGCGAACACATGTACTCTAATTCTTCCTTACGCAAAGACACCAAAGCAAGATTATGAATCTCATTCTTCAAGGCATTCAAGAAACCCTCTGTGTATTCCGTATCATCGCGATCCTTGAAACTAAACGTTCCCATCGCATACGGAAACAATTTAATATAAGCATACGAGGTGGTAAACTTATACAAATCTGTATCCAAAACTGTCTTTATAACCATAACTTCCAATTTGGCATAAAGATACAATTTATTTCATTGTTCCGCAAGTTCACCTTAAATATTATATAGCCGATCTGAAATAAAAAAGAAATGCATAATCTCAAAAAGAGAAAGGGATCCTCCCTCGGCCATCAGACCGGGGAAGGATCCCAAAACGGCGGCTACCTACTCTCCCACTGTTACGCAGTACCATCGGCGTGACGAAGCTTAACTTCTCTGTTCGGAATGGGAAGAGGTGGAACCTTCGTGCCATAGCCACCTTAATGCCATGAAGGAAAAGTGACCTGCGACAGGCAACCAACAAACTATACAATAGACACGCCGCGAAAGTCTCGGGCAATTAGTAATGCTCGGCTGTGGTGTCTCCACCTATACACCTGCATCCTATCAACGTCATCGTCTATGACGACCCTCAGGGAAATCTAATCTTGCGGAAGGCT
>NZ_NFJG01000013.1:0-51121 GCF_002159755.1 Bacteroides sp. An269 | reverse complement strand
GATGACCCTGATTCCGGGCTTCCACCGCCTTCCTCCGCCCTTTCCGCTACGCTCCAAGGACGGAGGAAGGCGGTGGCGGAGTTGCACTTCTAACTTGACGGTGGGCTATACAAAACAATTTAATCCTACAGCTATAAAAATACAAAACATAAACCAACAAAAAGTCTCCTAATAAATGATGCAAAATTTGTACTTCCGCAATTAAAAAGGCAAATCACCATAACACGTATCATCTTCACCGACAGATGTAATGCCGATGCTGTCCAAAAGGGCGATGTCTTTAATCTTTTTGCGGAATTGCATAAGTACAGATATTTGCTCGATTTCTCTTTTTCGATTTTGGCTAAGAATTAAATATTCTTTCTCTTTGTCAATACCCAAGAAACGTCTTCCAAGAAGATTGGCAGCGATGCCAGTGGTACTGCTACCGGTAAAAGGGTCTAGAATCCATGCGCCGCTGTGGGTAGATGCCAGAACAATACGCGACAACACTGCCAACGGTTTCTGAGTCGGATGTTTGCCACATGTCTTTTCCCATCGGGCAATGGCTGGCAAATGCCATACGTCTGTCATTTGCTTGCCGCTGTTAATTTGTTTCATTACATCATAGTTATAACAGTGAGGTACTTTTGCCGACTTACGTGCCCAAATGATAAACTCCGTTGAATGAGTAAAATAACGGCATGAAATATTAGGAGGAGGATTCGTTTTTGCCCAAGTGATTACGTTTAGAATTTTGAAGCCTTGCTCCGTCAGAATATTGGCGATAGAAAAAATATTATGGTATGTGCCACTGACCCATATCGTACCATTGTCTTTCAACTTCTGCCGGCACTCGTTTATCCATGCCCTGTTGAATGCATCCATGTATTCCGGCGTTCCGCCCTTGTCCCATTCGCCCTTGTCCACACAGACCACCTTACCGCTTTGCACACTTATACCTCCATTGCTAAGGAAGTAAGGCGGGTCGGCAAATATCATGTCGAACTTGAAACTGAATTGCTTCAACAGTTCGATGCAATCGCCGTGGAGGAGGGTGAAGGTGCGGTCAGGGGAACGGAAATAAGGAGATATGAGGCTATTTGAAGAAGGAAAATAATCTATTGAAGGATCATTCCTTTCACAAATATCTACCTCTATAAAATCAGAAGCATCGAGTATAATCTTCTCATTCTCATATAAACCTTTTACAATCCTATACGCTTCTTCTACGGATGAAGATTGGACGGCTATTTGCTTTGATAATGTTTCTGTTATTTCAAAGTTGTATTCCATTATATATTCATATTTGGAATACAAAAGAATATCAAAAAACATTCATAGAGGACAAAAGATCTTTATATAACTCTTTTGATCAGAAAAGATCATTTGGAGTAGGTGCTTTAATTCTATATTTCAGGCATTTGCGAATTTATTGATTTTACATCATGTTAAAAAGTGATCTATATAAAGATTGGATTTTTCTGGTTCTCAATGGTCTGATTATATAGTTTATTTAATGCATCATAACTTAAAAACTTTACCCTTTTATTATTAACCAATTCTTTGAATGCTCCATAGTGTAATTTCTTATCAAACTCATTCATGCGTTTATTATCAGCCACAATGAACATCTTACTATAAAAATCTTGTAAATCAAAAAATTTAAGAAGAGAGTTTTGTATATCTGTAGAATGTTCCACTTCAAAAAAAGCACATGGCATTTTTCGTTCATTAAACCAAATAACATCTATGGTTGAACTTCTATGAACTAATTCCGGAAAAGAGAAATGAGGTATAGCATTAAGTGTACGGATATCTTTTAATGTACCACTTGCATATTTTTTATTCTTATCTTGTTCAGGCACATACGTAAAAAACTTTCGGCAATTACCGATTTCTAACAAGAGACCTTGATAATACGAATGATTAAAATCTTTCATTATTGTCGAGTCTGTATTATGTTCATTTTCGACAATAAAACCATTAGCTTCAAGTTCCTTTTGACAGGAGATTAAAGCCCATAATCCCGGCTTTATCTTGTATATTTCTTTACGTTCCTGTACTATTCTTCTTATACTTGCAAATGGTGTTTTAGTATTCCATTGGCAGTCTTCTATTTTAAAAACCTCTTGATAAAGTTGTCCAAGGGTCGCAATTCCTCCTAAACGCTTTAGTGTTTCAATAACAGCCTCATACTGTTTCATAAGAATGTATTGGATTAAAATTTATGTCATTGATTATATTAGGTTAGGAAGTTAATGTATTATCCAAATAACACGGCACCTCCTCCCACAAAAGGTTCTACATAAACGATGTCCTTCTTTTGTGAAAAGTCCGATGGTAAAGAACGTCTTATATCTTCCAGAAGTTGTGTCTTTCCACCTACCCACTTCACAAAAGGTTTTGCAGATGTATATGTTTTACTATGCATATTCAGTATAATTATAACTTACAGCACAAAGATATAAAATCTATTTGAGGTAAGCTAATATCCATAATTATTCTTGCAGAGCAAATTAACAATACAAACAGAGCAAATTTAATCCTCCAATCATAAAAATACAAAATATAAACTTAACAAATACACTTGAATTGATTCGAATAATTTGCGGAAAAATAGTAACTTTGCACCCAAATAATAGGTATAGTATGCAAGACATTAGAAACATTGCCATCATTGCCCACGTCGACCATGGAAAGACGACGCTGGTAGACAAGATGATGCTGGCGGGACACCTGTTCCGCAACGACCAGACCAATGGCGAACTGGTGCTGGACAACAACGACTTGGAACGTGAAAGAGGGATAACCATCCTTTCGAAGAATGTATCTATCAACTATAAGGGTACGAAAATCAATATCATCGATACGCCGGGACACGCCGATTTCGGTGGTGAAGTGGAACGTGTATTGAATATGGCAGACGGATGTATCCTGCTGGTAGACGCTTTCGAAGGCCCGATGCCGCAGACACGCTTCGTGCTGCAAAAGGCATTGCAAATCGGATTGAAACCCATCGTAGTAGTGAACAAGGTGGACAAACCGAATTGCCGTCCTGAAGAAGTATACGAAATGGTGTTCGACCTGATGTTCAGCCTCAACGCAACGGAAGACCAGCTGGATTTCCCCGTGCTCTATGGCTCGGCAAAAAACAACTGGATGGGTGAAGACTGGAAAACGCCTACCGGTACCATTGAACCGCTACTGGATGCCATCGTAAAATATATCCCAGCCCCCAAGCAACTGGAAGGCACACCACAGATGCTCATCACCTCGCTCGACTATTCTTCATACACAGGGCGTATCGCCGTAGGACGCGTGCATCGCGGAACTATCAGCGAAGGCATGAACATCACGCTGGCAAAACGTGACGGACAGATGCTGAAATCGAAAATCAAGGAAGTGCATACATTTGAAGGACTGGGACGCAAGAAAGTGCAATCGGTCTCATCGGGTGACATCTGTGCTATCATCGGCATAGAAGGATTCGAAATCGGTGATACCATCTGCGACTTCGAAAATCCGGAGCCACTGCCCCCTATTGCCATCGATGAGCCTACGATGAGCATGTTGTTTACCATCAACGACTCTCCTTTCTTCGGGAAAGAAGGCAAATATGTGACTTCTCGCCACATACAAGACCGCCTGATGAAAGAGTTGGACAAGAACCTTGCCCTGCGCGTCCGCAAGACCGAGAATGAAGACGGCAAATGGATTGTATCGGGACGTGGTGTACTGCACCTTTCAGTACTGATTGAAACCATGCGCCGCGAAGGCTACGAGTTGCAGGTAGGCCAGCCACAGGTTATTTACAAAGAGATAGACGGGGTACGTTGCGAACCGATTGAAGAACTTACCATCAGCGTTCCCGAAGAATTTGCCAGCAAGATGATTGACATGGTGACCCGCCGTAAAGGTGAAATGGTTTCGATGGAAACGCAAGGCGACCGTGTGAACATCGAGTTTGATATGCCATCGCGCGGTATTATCGGATTGCGTACCAACGTATTGACTGCATCGCAAGGAGAAGCCATCATGGCACACCGATTCAAGGAATACCAACCCTACAAGGGAGATATTCCCCGCCGTACCAACGGATCGATGATTGCCATGGAGAGCGGGACTGCCTTCGCGTATGCCATTGACAAGCTGCAAGACCGCGGCCGCTTCTTCATCTATCCGCAGGAAGAAGTATATGCCGGACAAGTAGTAGGCGAACACGTACACGAAAACGACCTGGTGGTAAATGTCACGAAATCGAAAAAGCTGACCAACATGCGTGCATCGGGTTCGGACGACAAGGCACGCATCATTCCACCGGTGGTATTCTCGCTGGAAGAAGCACTGGAATACATCAAGGAAGACGAATACGTGGAAGTAACCCCCAAAAGCATGCGTATGCGTAAAATCATCCTCGACGAGACCGAACGCAAACGTGCGAACAAAAATAATTGATACTCTATATTTTAATCAATGCAAAGGTGCGAAAGCGCTATGATTTTACAAGTCACAGCACTTTCGCGTCTTTGCATTGATTATCATGAATACTACACCTCTATACAATCTACTTTCAAGACAGATTTTTTATTTTTTCTCCTCAACAATATGCTTGAAAGCCAAGCCAAAGATAATGTATTGCGTGTTGCCAGCAATAGTCCCCTCATTCTGCCCCCACAGGAAGGGCCAATCATCAAAGTTCTCAAAATGGTCGGGCTTACGGAAAAGCACTCCGGGAGCTACATTGCCTGGTATGAATGAGAAGTCGGCACGATTATTTCCATAAAAGACCAACTTCGGACGGGCAGCTCCTACTGCGGCAACAAATGAATAATTATGGTAGGGATGGCATCCGAAAAGCCAGTTAGCAGCACGATATACTTCATCCTTAGCTACTATGTCAGGATAATACAGATGCGCGAAGCACACTGTTGTGCCAAAACCGAGCAACGGACCGATTCCCGCCCAGTTGCCTGTACCGATAGGCACACCATACGGATTCTGCCGGTCGAAATCTTGAATATACGTTGCATATTGCTCTACATAAGGACGTAACTGCTTGCGATAATCTTCATTCATATAAGGAATAGCATCAAGGGCTGTCTGAAGACTGAACCTCAAGTTCCGGTCTAATTCCTTCCATATCTCTTTTTCAAATACATCCAAATATTCCTTTTCCTGAGTAGCGATATAAAGTTGCAAATTGGTAGCAGCTATGCCGCCCAGTCCTGTACGCGCATTGTTCCGCTTGGATTCGGTACGCTGGCTCAAAAGCTCTTCGGCTTCCTTCATCAGACGCTTCGATTGCTTCAGTGCCCGTGCTGCAAGGCTGTCATTATGACCTTCCAATGCATGAGCTGCCGCAGCAAACATTGTCGCGGCACGCATATCAAGCCGGGGATTACGGGTCGTAAAAGCCCACATATCATCGGGAGTACCGCTCCGCTTCCCATCCGCAGATACTTCATAAGGCTTGAGTGAGGGGTCATAATGCAATCCGTCAGTAATGGATGCGGCATCTCCCAAGTGATGATAATTATCAAGCACTGAGTTCGACAACGTAGAAGCCATGTGTCCTATCTGCTCTGCCTGCGCTACCAGATTCAATACACCGTGTTCAATGTATTGCAGAATGTCGGGAGTTCCATCGGGACGGTGCAGGTCGACATAACGCTGCGTTTCGCTCACAAAGGTTTCATCACGTAACGGCTTGAAAAGCTCCCATACACGAATCAGATTCTCTACCACATTGATATTCGCGCCAGTCTCGATATCGAAATCTCCGGCATCAAAGAACCCACCGACATTCAAGCCCGGAATGAGTTCCAATGGCTTGTATTTTGTATCAGCTGCACTCCCCTGGTAATGCAGGTCGAAATGATCACTTGGCGGAGCCTGCAAGTATCCTTCCTTGAACGGTTCTCCATGCCATACACGATAGCCTTCGTTTACAAACATATGATTCATATGAATGGGTACCCATATATCTGTGGTAGCATCGGTAATCTTGTCGTATACCTTCGTATCTATCAGGAAATTATTGGTTTTCACGGTATCATACTGAATGTAATAAATACCAGGTTCCTTTACCTCCGAAAAATCAAACTTCACATAATTATACTTATAATAAGGTCCCCAAACATCAACTCTCCCCTCGTAAGCTTTCGAAATCGTCCCGTCCTTGTTGATACGCATCAGTTCAGCGGTGGCTTCCGGCACATCGCGCTTGTCCAACTCAATAACACTGACTTTCGGCTGCTCTGGCATGTAACCCACCTGACAGAATCCGATATTGGGCTTCCTTATCCATCCCTCAACGGCATGAGGCTCTACAATCCAACTTACTACCTTACCCGTTTTACCTTGAGGCAGGACACTGCGGAGCACGAACCAGCCATTCTGAGCCAACATCCTCCCATCGTAAAGCTTCAGTTCCGCATCATTGCTACGAATACTGATCATACGTTCCGGGTCATCCATTGCCATCGTAATGCTGTGTCCAGTTTCAAGTGGAAGAGGGTCTACGAAACATCCTGTACCGCGGTCATCATAAGTCTTGAATCCTTTAAACTGCCGAGGTTTCTCGCTATTGGGGCGGGCAACAGTCTGGCTGGTAGCATAACGCGGGAACCGATTCAAACGGCCATCCATCGTAAATGTCTTCAGCCAATATCTTGACGGAAGAAACTCCAGGTTCAACCCCGCATTGCCCACAAGCTTTTCGGGCACAGGCTTATCAAGCCATACAGCTATCTCTACCGCTTCACCTTTGGCTGTAACCACAATCCGGCTATCAAAATCATAGTCATCGTAGCGCAAGCCTACTTCAATGCTTCCTTGCTCACGGTCCACCTTCCGAAAAGTCATCTTTGGCACCAAGTCCCATTGCTCGGGAGTATTATTCAAGCGGACAGCCCCCCCTTGAATGGCGCGAATGCCATGCTGGATAATTTCAATGCCTGAGTTCTTCTCGTCATTGAATCCACCATTAAAACTATTACTGAAAACCAGCACATTGACTCCTTGCCGCTCAAAATAACAGCTATCATTCAACCGCAAGTCCTGTGCTTGCGAAAAAGACGCTGCCATGAGCCCCATAACCCATAACAAATTCTTGTTGTTTTTCATATTACTAAACAAATTACAAATTTATTATTAGAGCCTAAGATTTACCGGAAGTTTAAGTGTGCACAGCTACATTTTCGCAACATTAACAAATGAAGCGCCCCATCGGTCAATCATTCAATGACAAGCTAAACATATCGGGACACAGAGGCACAGATTTTTTCTCTGTATCATTGTCTTCATTCATTTCAGCCGCTCAGTGGTCTGCTCGATGAAATAACGCGGACGTTGTTTTACTTCTTTGTATATCTTGCCCACATATTCGCCTATGATACCGCACGCCAATAGAATAGCTCCACCGATGAACCACACCGATACCAGAAGAGAAGTCCAGCCGGGCAAGGCACTGCCTTCGGCATACGAGCAGAGTCCGTAAAAAATGGCAAGTATGGCTATCAGCATAAAAAACAATCCCAGATAAGTGATGTAACGCAACGGACGCACCGAGAAAGACGTAATGCCATCGAGTGCAAAGCTAATCATTTTCTTCAGCGGATACTTCGACTCTCCGGCAAAACGTTCCTTGCGGTCGTAATATACCAGTGCCGAAGGAAAGCCCAGTGATGAAACCATACCCCGCAAAAACAAATTACGCTCCGGAAACGATACCAATGCCTGCAAAGTACGCCGGCTCATCAGACGAAAGTCGGCATGATTGTACACAATCTCACCTCCCAAGCCACGCATCAGCCGATAGAAAGCCAGCGCCGTATGCTTCTTGAAGAACGTATCGGTCTTCCGCTCGCGACGCACACCGTACACGATATCTATACCTTTATTATAATAATCCACCATTGTGCCGATGGCTTCTACATCGTCTTGCAGGTCGGCATCTATAGACACGGCAGCATCGGCATGTGCCGATGCCCATTCCAGCCCTGCCCACAAGGCATGCTGATGTCCCACATTGTGAGCCAGCTTCAATCCTTCCACATACGGATTCTCTTCGGCATACTTCTGTATCAGCCCCCACGTAGCATCCTTACTCCCGTCATCTACGTACAGAATCATCCCATGCCCGATGACCCCACGCTCTAATAAACCGTCGAGCACGCGTGAAAGCTGGTAAGTAGTTTCGGGCAACACAGCCTCCTCATTGTAACAAGGAACGATTATCACAAACTTCATAGCATTATCTTTTATGTTTGAAAACAAATCGAACTAACAGAAAATTGACCGGTATAGCAATAGCAAACACAGGTAATGGTGCCCATGCCTTCGAAATGCCAACATACAGAAAAATATTCAGCAACACGATGTGAAGCAAGTAATTGACGCCGTGTGCCACCCCCATCCCGAACAGCTTCTTCCACGAAGGCACCGAGGCAAAAGTGAAATAAGCCGTAGCATAGAAATTGGCAACAAACGACAACACATACCCCACAGTATATGCCACATTGACATTGATAAACCGCTGTAACAGGTAATAGATGCCATAATGCAACGCCGTAGCCCCTACACCTACTATCCCGAAGCGGAAAATTTCACCATATAAATGCCTTTGCTTCATTGACCAACCTTCCTGAACTGATACAGTTGTACTACCTTATGGTCATCACAACTCCGGTGGCGACTGTCGTACACCTGCCTGATTTCGTATGCCGGATAAGCCTCGCGGAAAGCTTCCACATCCGATTCACCTACCACCAGATAACCCGCATCGGGCAAAAACACATCAAAAGGCACGATACGGTCGCCCAAATAAAAATTGATGGTAAACGGATGGGTACGATTGGCGGTATACACATCCGTGCGATACGAATACAACCTTCCCTGCGGCACAACGGTTGCAATATAGTCGGCAACAGGCTTGTCCGACTTCACATTCAGCACCGTAGGCTGGTAAAAACCGTCCAAGGCAAAAAAGAGGGTGAAAACAATGCCCACTGTGGCATACAGCAAAGTCCATCCACTCTTCTTCCTCACCCGGAAGAAAATGCCTACCGCCACCAGTGGCAACAACAGAACAATCCATTTCAACCCGATAGAAGTCTGCTCCAAGGCATGCATAAAGGCAATATTCTCTGCCGCATGCTTACCCGAAAATACCGTATCGGGCACCATGCCGCAACGTACCGCCACAAATACCAGAAACAACAAAATAGACAAACCGCCCATAATACCTCCGAATGACACAAGAACACGGCGATGATGACGCACCAGATAAATCATGTATTCGGCAAGGAAATAGGCTATGAACGGATAAATGGGCAACAGATACACACTGCGCTTGCTCTTCGGTATACAATAGAACACAAAGATAATCGCAATGCTGAGCAACGAAAACAGGCGTGCATCGTCCATATTACGGACATACGTCTTAAGACGCGCCCACCATCCGGCAGGTTTTGCCTGAATGCGCCTATAACGCAAACAGAACAAAGATATCAGTACCAGCAACGTGTAAGGCACATAACCCGCAAAGACAGTAATGAAATTATAATACCACGGATTGACATGCGAATCATACGACATCTTTCCCAAAAAGCGCAACACATTCTCTTCCAATACCAACTGAAGAAAGCGGTCGCCTCCCTGCCGGTAAGCAGCCACATACCAGCATGCCGGAAGCACGCACGAAAGCAACACAATGCCCAAAAAAGAAAAGAAGATGCGCCAGAAATTCATTCCCCTTATCCACAAGAACACCGCCACCACCAGGCAGGGCAACAACACACCTACCGGTCCTTTTGTGAGGAAAGCTCCACTCAGACAGAGCACACCCAGCCAGGGCACTCCTTTCAACCGTTTTTCGCCCCACCGGTATAACTGGTAAAGTGCCAGCACCATCAGTGCTGAAAGCACCATGTCCACCCGACAATTCGTACCGGCACGGTGCATCTCAAAGTTAGTAAGCGTGAGCAGTCCCATCAGAAAAGCCACTTCCGCCCCTCTGCGCCGGGCATAAAACCCGTACCCGGCAAGCACCATCACGGCAAGTGCCAATGCCGAAGGCATACGGGAAGTATATTCGGTCACCGCTCCGGTCACGGTAGAAAATGCAGCAATCATCCAGTGGAACAAAGGTGGCTTGAAAGCCAGCTCCACCCCATTGTTTATGGGAAGAATCCAATTTTCTTCCTTCAACATCGAAAGCGCCACTACTGCCTCACGTGGCTCACCACGTGTATTGAAAAACGCCTCTCCGATAAACAAGAAAAGCGAACAGATACACACCACTGCCAATATCCATACGTAATGACCTTGAATACGTTTCATTTCTTTCATCGTTTAAACAAATAATATCTTATTGCGTTACATATATGCTTGACGGCACGTTCCATCTTGCGTCCCAGCTTATGTGTCCGCCAACTTCCGTACAAACGATGTACTCCGAAAGCCTCCGGACTGTGATTATAATGGTTGCAGGGCGAAAGCCAAAACGTAGGATACACGGTCAGCCCTTCCAGATGTTGCTCCTCTTCCCTGCATACATAACCACGCTTCATAGCTATTTCTTTCATAATCATCGGCGAAATGGTCTGGTCGAACGAACCATCGGGATGTACAAAATCATGCGTACGGTAATATTCGAACACTTCCTTGCAGAAACTGTTCCCTTTTTCGCCTATAAAGAATGCCGCCTGCAGCCCGAAGTCATCCGGTTGCTCCATCCAGCATTCATTGAAGGTGGTACATCCCTCCCCTTCTTTGGGCACAAAGCGGTCGAAACGTTTACGCAAGAAGATATCGCTATCCATGTACACCCCCCCTTCGTGATACACCGCGTAAAAGCGTACGCCATCTGCGGCAAAAGCCCATTTTTTCATCGAAAGTGCCTGGTCGATAAAACGGCATCCGATAGCCCGGGCATCTTCATACGTCCATACCCGTATCTGATAATCAGGGAGCAACCGTTTCCAACTGGCAATACATACTTTCACTTCCAGCGGATAGGTTTTATCTCCAAACCAGCACAAATGAATGATTTTAGGAACCATAGTCTTTTCTTTTATTTCCAATTACCTTCAACCATTCCTCTTTCGTACGTTTCCAGCGGTTGTGGCTCCAGAGCCAATAGGCAGGAGCTTCCTTAATCTGCTTTTCCAAGCACTCGGAATACATATCTGTCAGGCGGTATTGCGGCAAGTCATTGGGATGCAGGGTCAGAAGTTTCAACTCTGCATGATAATAGCCACGCTTCACCCTACGGATATCCAAATAATAAACAGCCGCATCCAGCTTTCTGCCGATACGTTCCGTCCCCATAAAAAAAGCAGTATCATGATTCAGAAACGTCGTCCAATGTTCCATTGCCCACCAGCTAGGCGCCTGATCGGCTATAAACCCTATCATAACTTTCTTTTCTCCCTTCCCTAATTTGATAATACGGCGCAAGGTTTCTTTCATCGGAATATTGTCGCCCCCGAACTGCCCACGGAGCCGTAAGAACAGTTGGTCGAACGCTTTGTTATAAAGCGGATGGTAAATCTGTCCGCAATGTATATCCGGAAGCCAGTATTGCATGGAGGCCACATACTCCCAGTTGCAATAATGCCCTAAATATATGAAACAATACTTCTTTTGCTCCCGTTCCAGTTCCTCTTGCACCCGGTCGAGTCCCGAAAAAGACATCCGCCGCATCATCTCTTTCTTCGATATAGAAAACAACTTAATGGTTTCTACCACATAATCGCAGAAGAAATGATAGAACTGCTTTTCAATACGGAGAATTTCCGGCTCACTCTTCTCCGGAAACGATGCCTTCAGGTTACTGTGGACAATGTGCCTCCGGTAGCGGATACAATAAAACAAGGGCAGATACAAAATATCAGACACGACATACAGCACCCTCAAAGGGAGCAACGAAAGCACGTACCACGAGGCAAAGACTATATAATATACAAATTTCATTCCATCATTGGCTTTGGTTGTTCAATTCAATGCACAAAAATACAAATATTACCCTAAAGCGACTTGTTTCAAGAATGAAAAAATGACAAAAGCATTAATTTATAGCCTACTTTCCGATAAAAGGCTTCGTTTTATGTCCTCGCATAGGATAGGATCCTGCCGAAAAGCCGCAAATGGGATTTTACTCCAAAATTTTGCTTCAAGCATATTGAATTACGGGAAATAACACTATCTTTGCAATTCACAAACAATCCGTTCCTTTATGAAAGAGTTTTTCCAGATGATGCGGCGGTTCATCTCGCCTTATAAAAGATATGTGGCTGGTGCGGTGATGCTGAACATCCTTTCCGCTATCTTCAACGTGTTTTCTTTCTCCCTGCTTATCCCGATACTGAATATCTTGTTCAAGACGGGGGGAAGCGGCCAGGAGTATCACTTCATGCCGTGGGGAAGTGCTGACATCAAGGACGTGGCGGTCAACAACTTCTATTACTACGCCTCCCAACTGATTGAAACATTCGGTCCTTCGACCACCCTCCTGTGGCTGGGATTGTTCCTCGCCGGAATGACCTTGCTGAAGACAGCATGCTACTTCGGCTCTACAGCTGTGATGGTTCCTTTGCGCACAGGCGTAGTGCGTGACATCCGTATTCTGGTATATACCAAAGTAATGCACCTGCCTCTCAGTTTCCTTTCCGATGAGCGAAAGGGAGACATCATCGCTCGCATGAGCGGCGATGTAGGCGAAATCGAGAACTCCATCACAAGCTCGCTCGACATGCTGCTGAAGAATCCGATACTTATCGTTTCCTATTTCGCCACCCTGCTGGTTACCAGCTGGCAACTTACACTCTTTACCATCATTGTGCTTCCGGCAATGGGTTGGGTAATGGGGCGGGTAGGCCGCAAGCTGAAACGCCAGTCGCTGGATGCCCAGAATAAATGGAGCGAAACGATGTCGCAACTGGAAGAGACACTGGGCGGAATGCGCATCATCAAGGCATTTATAGCCGAAGACAAGATGATAAACCGCTTCGTGAAATGCAGCAATGAGTTCCGGGACGCCACCAGCCGCGTAGCCATGCGCCAGAGCCTTGCCCATCCGATGAGCGAATTTCTGGGCACGGTACTCATCGTGCTGGTGCTGTGGTTCGGCGGAACGCTTATCCTGAGCGATACCTCACCTATTGACGCACCCACGTTCATCTTCTACATGGTCATCCTATACAGCATCATCAATCCACTGAAAGACTTTTCGAAAGCGAGCTACAACATTCCGAAGGGACTTGCCTCGATGGAGCGTGTGGACAAGATACTGAAGGCAGAAAACCCTATCAAAGAACGTCCCGATGCCGAACCTATCAGCGAACTGAATGACGGGCTGGAGTTCCGCCACATCTCGTTCAGCTACGGCACCCATGAAGTGCTTCACGACGTAAGCCTCAGCGTGAAAAAAGGCGAGACCATTGCACTTGTAGGACAAAGTGGTTCCGGCAAATCGACACTGGTCGACCTCGTACCCCGTTTCCACGATGTCCAGTCGGGCGAAATACTGATAGACGGAAAGAACATTAAAGGACTGAAAGTGAAAGACCTGCGAAGCCTGATAGGCAACGTAAACCAGGAAGCCATCTTGTTCAACGACAGTTTCTACAACAACATTACTTTCGGGGTAGACAACGCCACAATGGAAGAGGTGATAGCCGCCGCCAAGGTGGCAAACGCCCACGAATTCATCATGGAGAGCGAGCAAGGTTATGATACCAACATCGGAGACCGCGGATGCAAACTTTCGGGAGGGCAGCGCCAACGCATCTCTATCGCCCGTGCCATTCTGAAAAACCCTGCTATCCTGATACTGGACGAAGCAACATCAGCACTTGATACCGAAAGCGAACGCCTGGTGCAAGAGGCTCTGGAACGGCTGATGAAGACCCGCACGACAATCGCCATCGCCCATCGTCTCTCTACCATCAAGAACGCCGACCGCATCTACGTGCTCTACGAAGGCCGCATTGTGGAATGCGGCAAGCATGAGGAACTGCTCCAGAAAAACGGCTATTACAAGCGGCTGAACGACATGCAGGCGTTGTAAAAGGAAACAATTCTATATGGGCTACCTGCTAAGAAGAGTTACGGGAAGAATTACATACAAGTAATCTCAATTGGATATTGAATGCAAAATAATCACATCCGGATGCAGTTTTTTTCAAACCCATACATTATAAAAATAAAAGTATTCATTTTAAGTAAGTAAGTAATCAAAATTAAATGATATTATCTTTGAGGAGTTAAGAAGTTAAACCAATATCTATGTGTATACGGCTCTTTGACTTACTATCGGTTAACTCCTAACGGAGTAAAGCGGAGTGATCACCCCTTAACTCCTATAATATAAACTAAATATCAATATCGACTTATATGAAAAAGAAAATAGCATTTGTCGTTGTACGATATGGTTTAGACGTAAACGGGGGAGCAGAATTGCATTGCCGGATGTTAGCGGAAAGATTGGTAGCAAACTATCAAGTAGAAGTCTTGACCACATGCATTCATAGCTACAGCAATCCTACCAATGACTACCCAGAAGGAGAAGAAACAATAAACGGCGTAACCGTACGCCGCTTTAAGACCGACCCCGTCCATATCAAACGGAAATTCCCATTGTGTAACTCACGAATCATCCGTGACATCAGAAGGCTATTGTACAGATTATCGCTTTTAAAGCCAATAGCCAACTATCTACCTATATGGAACATACAAAAGAAGGATGAATTACGGATTTTCCGCAAAAACTTATTCTATTCTTCTTCGTTGTTTTCATATATCCAGTCGCACAAAAACGATTATGATGTATTTATTCCATTGACCATCGATTATCCGGAGACCTATTATACAGCCCTTTATGCTCCAGAAAAGACTTTGGTCATTCCCACCATGCATGAACACAAAAACGCTTTCCGCCCGATACTGACCGAAGTATTTACCAGGGTGGCTTACATTGGTTTCAACATGGAAAGTGAGATGAAATTGGCTGAGAATATCTTTGGCTCTGCAATGTCCCCTCACGGCGTTATCAGCGTAGGCATTAACATTGCCTCTAAGGCAGACTGGGAAGAGACGCAAACAAAATACCGATTGCCCGAAGAATACCTGTTGTACGTAGGCAGGATTGACCCAGGAAAACTTGACAACATTTTCAATTATTTCCTAACATACAAAGCCAAATACAAACAATCCAAGTTGAAGCTGGTATTAGTGGGAAGCAAATTCTTTGATGCTGCACAACATCCCGACATCATTTATACAGGCTTTGTCAATGATAACGAAAAAATCACCATTATCCAACACGCAAAGATTGTCTTGAATCCTTCAAGATATGAAAGCTTATCCCTTATCCTATTGGAAGCACTAAGCCTCGGCAAGGCAATGATGGCAAACGGGAAATGCAACGTGATGAAAGAACACGAAGAAAAAAGCAATCACGCAATCATTATTTACCGTAATAAAAAAGATTTCATCAAACAACTTTACACATTGGACTTTAACAATGCATTAAGAAAAGAAATGGAAGGGAAAGGCATCTCTTATGTACAACAAAACTATAATTGGAGTTTAATCATACAAAGATTAAATCAACAGATTGAATACATCAATAACACAAAACAAAAATCAGGAAAGAGTTAGAAATAGTTTCTTAAAAAACCACCGATCCTCTTAACATGACGTTTCTGTATACACAAGAACAAATCAATCCAATAATAAAGGAACAAACACTTATTCGAACTTAAATGTTCGAATAAGTGCAATAATTTTCCCAATGTCTTAAATGAATAATCCGGATACAAAGCCTTTATGTCCCGAAGTGCCAACTTTCTCTCTTCTCGCCTTGAGAGAGGATTCTTCTGAGAATTCCTAATAAAAAAGCATTCAACCAATTACAAAAAGCAATGGTGACCTTCGCTTTTCTATATTTGATTTCTATTGAAACATTCCTATCCGAAGATATATTCTTTCCGCTATCTCGCCATAGCACTTTAACCAAAGGAATGGTGTATATCCCTTTATCTTGAGCACAGGACATAACAGTCGCATTATCTGAATGAAAAGCCAAATCAAATCCAACAAAACCTTTACACAAACGGAAATGACGAGTATTAAAAATAAACTCAGGCATCCGTGCATCTATTTGAGAAGTATACAGTAATTTAAAAAAATCGATAGAAGAAAGCCTTTCAGGATAATCAGGACACTTACGAATAAGGTTACCATATTCATCAATGATATGGATATTGAAATGATACACATCAAACAAAAGAGAAGTTTCTAAAGACTGATAGAAAGCCTCCACACAACGGGATTCCATCACATCATCATCCGAGAACAAACAGAAATATTCCTCTTCTTGCAACAAATCAAGACATCTATTCCAATGAGCAATCAAATTAGTCTTGCCCAAATTATTAGAAAAACGCGTATAGGAAACAGACAATTTATCTTGAAAACTATCAACAATTTTGCCTAAATCAAAAGGGCTACAATCATCTCCCACATACACATTAAAATCCATATTTGTTTGATTAGCCAAAGACTCTAAAGTTTCAGCTAAAAATTCTTCTTTGTATGCAGGGATAATAATTGCTAACTTAACTTGTTTCATATCAATAATTTGAAAATCGGGTAAACATTACTTTTCCTGACGTTATTGAAAATTTCCGTGCGAACAAATAAGGGGAAGCAAGCAATTCGTCCACATCAATTTCTCGCCAGACATACGGATTACCTCGCTCCCAGTCGATGTACCTCATCGAACCGATAAGAGCATTCTCCTTATTATATATAGAGTCCCGAAAGGGTGAGTTCCACAACACAGTCTGAATAAAAATCTCATCCGGGCACAAGGTATGACGAAATGTGTGAAACACATTTTCTTTCTGAGACAACAAGCAAGCACAAAAGTCTTGCGTAATGCTCACCCAGTTAAAACCTTTTTGGAAAACAATGTTTCCTTGGTTCCGCTTATAATGAGTTACTTTCTGCAATGCCAGAAATATATTCCGGCACAAGGCGCATACACTATGAACCATAACGTTTCCTCCTTTAAAGTAACGGGTAAAAAGATAATACCGATAAACTTTCCGGTCCAAATCGCGCTTATGAGCTTTATTCATCCAAAAACCTACAAACTCTTTTCCTTGGTTCTTCCGAAAGAAAGCATGAATATAGTCTTGTGACTTGATAGGCAAGTCCACACCCGATAACAGATGATAATAAGCGTATGGACCTTGGGAAAAAGCACGCTCGAAAAGCATATATTCCACCTTCACTTGCGATATATCGCCCCAATAAACCGCTATCGGATGTTCTAAAACAATCAAATCACTATAGTTAGGGGTATAACCCTTAATGGATTCGTACAACGAACGGGCACGCCGGTCAATATGCACGAAAATATCATTCCGTACATCATCCAGCATATCCAAAAGCATCTTCAATACTTCCGGTTCGTTATGGGCAATAATCAAATAAGCATGCTTGTCCATTACATCTTTTCCTCGAAAAACCTGCAAATCGTATCATCCTCATATACATATCCGTCTGCTTGCAGGCGGTCGAATACGTGGGTACCGATAACACGGTCGTATTCTTCTTCCAACTTGCCCTCCTTATACAAACGATAAAAATAACGCCAGTGCCGGCCTCCGTGCCGCCCTTTGTGTTGCTCCAACTGCTTGCCTCCATTTATCATCTTTTCCAGAAATTGTTGCTTGCCCCTTATATTATAATGGTACACGCGTATATCGGTGTCCGCCGAACGTTTAGGCAACATCGTCACCTTGTGGTTCCCCATCGAAATCTGTATGTATCCGGCTGCCCGATGTACCACTTTCTTGTTCTGACGCTCGAAAAGAGAATAGAGTGACAGACCATAATGTTCCAGGTCGGGTACATATTTTACCGCCTTGTCCCATTGCCAGAAGGGTTTGTCTTCTTCAGGATAAAGGCTTCGCATCTCACAATTCAGCACATTGGCGCCCGTACGGCTCAGTTCATCCTTCAGGTTTCCCGAAGGAGCATACCATAACTCATCCGCATCGGCATTGATAATCCAGTCGGCACCGTATCGGGTCTTGGCTTTCCATATCATACGGTCTACCCATGCTTTTTGCTCATAATTGGTAGCTGTTTCCTGTATCACTTCCTTCACCCATCCCATTTGCCGGTATTTTTCGATAATCTCCGGTGTGCGGTCGGTGGAATTGTTATCAGTAATGATAAAGCCATCTACCCCCATCGCCTTGTGAAAGCGCAGATTCTCTTCCAGCATATCTTCTTCGTTCTTCACCAAAAGGGTCATAATCAACCGTGGAGAAGAAATGCGGCGGAACGTCTTGAAGATTTCCACCAATGCATAACCTATCTTCCGCATCATATACATACGCATGTCCTCACTCCTTTTATTTAATAGATACTCTCAACCACTCCGCCGGAACAATCTCCCGGCTATCGGCATCGCGTGTCCAGCGTTCGGGAGCAATGACTATTTTACCGTTGCGCGGATTCAACCACGCTCCCCACCAGCTGAACGTGCTATTGCAGATGATGTGATGCCGGCACCGGCTCATCAGCATCATGTCCTGCCAGCTGTCCTCTCCTTTGTTCCAGTCGATATACACCGCATCGGGCAAATCCAGATTCTCCTTCACCCAGGCAAGGTCGTCCGAAAAGACATAATAACGGGGACGCTCCACCCGTTTGCCCATTTCTTCCAAAGCATTCCGATAATATGAAAGCTGGCAAATGCACCCGATGGCTTCCCAATGCTTGGGTTGGAGGTAATCGCCCCGGCGCACGTGCAAAGATACGGCATGTTCATCCTTATCTATCTGCTCACGCATCCGAAGGCTTTGCCCGTTAGCCTGCTTTAAGTCGAACGTAAATGCCTGACGCACTTCGTCCTTGATATCGGCAAAATATTTCTCCGACTGGTAAAAGCCCTTGAAATAGATAAGCGGCCACAAGTAACTGCGTGTATACGGACGCATCGAGCCGTGCTGTTTACGTTCAAGGATGGTCTTGAAAAACAAAAACTCGATGACTTTCTTCAACACCTGGTTCATACAGATTTCTACACAGGGCAGGCCGAATACCCGATGCATCTCGTAACCGTAATGCACATGATAGTGCATCATATCTGTCAAGTCGATATAAACCCGCGGAAAGCGCTTCTTCATCTGCAAATAACATGCATAGATGAACATCTGATTCCCTAAACCACCTGTAACTTTTATCAATCTCATAACACATTGTTCTTTTCTTATTTCATCATTCCCAACCGCTCGTTCACTCCGTCCAGATAAGCTTTCCAGAACCTGCCGATGTCGCTCAGGCGATATGCATCGCTGAACGGACACGTAAACAAAGCTATCAGAATATAGCCTATCACCCCGTTGAAACCGCGCAGATACCTTACAGCCCAGTTCTTCCCATAATGATGGTTCAAGTATGCGGAGTTGCGCACTTGATAGAAACGTTTCCATTTCTTTTTCTTATTGCGCTCCACCCACGTGTCTTTCGAAAAGAACTTTTCCTTGTCCATCAGCGCTTCGGGAACATACATTATCTTATAACCCGCCTGCACGGTACGGATGCAATAGTCGGTATCATCACAAAAGATAAAAAGCTCTTTCTTGGGCAAACCGATTTTCTCTACCACTTCCCTACGGATAAAAGGACCTTCGAACGCCGTTCCACAAATCTCCGTAGGCGCGTCGACCTGCATCTTCGAGAGCTTCCCTTTATAAAGGGAGGCGAAAGGACATGTCAAATCGAGTGCCTGGAAATCGTTCGTATATACCTTGCCTTCCATCAGACGGCGCGGTGCGAGCATACCCACATCGCTCCGGCCGGCATGACGCAAAAGACTCTCCAGACAATCGGGTCGGGGAAACACATCATCGTCCATGCACCATATCCAGTCGGCATCCAGCCGGCAAGCCTCACGAATGCCCGTATAAAAACCTCCCGAACCGCCCACGTTTGCCTGATTGACCACATGCAGCCCCGGCTCTGAAGCCAGCCATGCGGTAGTACCATCGATGCTCCCGTTGTTGACCACAACGATAGCATCAAGCGGCCGGTTCGCCCGCAAGCAAGCGATATTGCGCTTCAACAATTCCAGTCGGTTGTATGTAACTACTACGGCTATGATTTTCATATCTTTTCCTTATAATGCTTCAAAGCTTCGATTTCTTTTTCTTCCTTGCCCGGCTGGGTACTCCGGTACGCCACCATCAGGCGATAACATTCTCCGGCATCGAATCCGCGTGCCTTGGCATACTCCTCGGCAATAATCCGGTGCATGGCAGGAGTGGCAGGCAAACGCTCCAGATTTTTACATCCGGCCTTCATGTCCAGCGGTCCGATGGCAAGGCGGTTCAGGTCGACAATATCCAGCCTGATGCCTTCGGGCGTCTTCTCGAACAGGATATTGGCACGCCCGTAATCCTTATGGGCATATCCGTGATTATGCAGAAGCGCCGTCACCCGTCCCACGGCACGCAACACCTCTTCCTCGTAATCGAAATGCCGGTGAAACAGGTCTTCATACCGGTAAGGACAAGTAGAGGCAAGGGTTACGTAATAACTCCGGTCGAAAAGCAATCCCTTCCGGATATTCATATAGCCTACAGGCTGAGGAGTGCCCACGCCTATCTGCTGAAACAGGAGAGCATGGTCGTATGAACGTTTCGCCTTCGAAGGTCGCAACACCCCGTAAACAAAGCGATTGACCAGGTTCGGCCTGCGGAAAGCCTTCACCACATAATCTGCCCCCTGATACGTAATCCGCCTCAACTGGTTTCGTCCGTTATGAATAACTACACCCTCATCGTGCAAAAAACGGTCGGGCAAACTTATCATAAAATCTTCCAGACCGGCAAAGTCCGGATGAAGTACTAAGGTCTGATGATTGAACAAGCTCATATACTGACAAACGAATATAATTCCTATACCTGATTCATATATATGCCATCGCACATGCATATAGCTGCGCAGGCACATGCATATAGTCTCAAATCTTATCCAGCCCCTTGGTGAACTTCAACCAATAATACTTCAACGGATTGGTATATTTCAGTTTCTTCCATGGACGGCTTCCGTGCGGACGGTGCACAACAGGCAGCGAAGTGAAGAGATAATTGGTAAATCCATCCTTCAATGCCTGATGCGAAATGGTGACATCGAACCAATTCTTGCTGGCATCCAGCTGATGGAAATCATACTTCCGCAAGAAATCGGTACAGAGCAGGGAGCAACAGAAGCTCAGATGCTTCTTTTCCGCAATGACACGATTCTCCTGTCCCTGTGCATACAGGTACGGATAATTTATCACCCCGCTATCGTCTACTGTGACCGAAGCGGCAATACCGCATCCTGGACGTTGCAAAGCCCCATCGAACAAGCCCTGCAGGGTATCCCGCCTCACCACTACGTCCGACTCTACTATCAGCAGACCGGCATCAGCCTCAATGGCACGTGCCTGTGCCATCTGCAACACCAGCAAATAATTGGGAGAGGGATGCGAAGTTACCTCCGACAGATTCACCAACTCGAAGCCATACCGCTCTGATGCTTCCTGCAAACGGAGCGTATTCTCAGGCGTACTGAAATCATTATACACAGTATAGGTAAAAGGAACACTTGTTTCCGATTCCATAATCGCCTGTATTGTTTCAAGCGTCGAATCAATGGAATCCTTTACGGGAGTTATCACATGCAAACACTTCATAGGGCTGAATATCTTTTCATTCTACCATAATAAATACAAAGCTAAGGAATCTTTTCGACATAGACCAGCTTTCCACCGAAAATTATATTTCAACGCCATACATCAGCATTCGTTTCAACACACACGTCCTTACCGGCAAAGCCCTATTTGTTAATGAACGTATAATACGAAGCTATATTCTTAAATCGTGTTATAAAACATATTATTTTAGCACATACACTTGCATATTCCAGAAAAGTCCGTACCTTTGCATCGTGTTTTTCATAGTATTAGATTTAAGGTTAACAAAGGTTGGAGTACAGCGGTACTCCTTTTTTTATGTCCGTATGTCATGAGAGCAAAACAGAACAAGCGTGTATTATTAGGAATGAGTGGTGGAACCGACAGTTCGGTAGCAGCCATTATCTTACAGGATGCCGGATACGAAGTAACCGGTATCACGTTCCGCTTTTACGAAAAAGATGCTCATACCGAATATCTGGACGATGCCGCTGAACTCTGCACACGGCTACACATCCCACACCTCGTTTATGATGCCCGCGAAATCTTCCAGCAACGAATAATCACTTATTTCATCAACGAATATTTGAAAGGACGCACCCCCGTGCCCTGCACTCTTTGCAACAATCTTCTGAAATGGCCGCTCTTACAACAAGTTGCCGACGAACAAGACATCTATCATATCGCCACAGGACACTATGTACAAAAGGTCCTACACAACGGACGCTGGCATATCTCTGCCGGCTCTGACCCAGACAAAGACCAATCATTTTTTCTTTGGGGATTGTCGCAAGAAACGTTGCAACGAATGCTTTTGCCCATGGGTAACCTTACCAAAAAAGAAGTGCGCGCACTAGCTGCCGAACGGGGATTCACAAAAATGGCTCACAAACGTGATAGTCAGGGGGTCTGTTTTTGTCCCGGAGATTACCGCACTTTCTTACGCGAACATACAGAAGCTGGAAAAATCGTACCCGGCATCTTTTACAACGAAGCCGGCATCCCCATCGGGACACACGAAGGATATCCTTTTTATACCATCGGACAACGCCGCAGACTGGGTATTTATCAGAACCAGGCATTATTCGTCAAACAAATCATTCCCGAAACAAATGCAGTCATCATCTGCAACCGCTTGCAGGCACTGGAACATAACGGCATGTACCTTTCACACTGGTACTTGGCATGCCCCGATGAAATCATTGGAAGCAATGATGAAATTATCGTTAAAATACGCTACCGCAAACAAGCCAACCGTTGTAGGGTTACACTTACCGCCGACAACCGTTTGCATGTCTGCCTGCACGAACCGTTGGCGTCCATTGCCTGCGGACAAGCGGCGGTATTCTATCGAGACAACATTGTACTGGGTGGAGGAATTATCGATGCCGTAGTTGAATAAATTGTTTTTCTATGTCTTTACAACTTTCTGTTTCAATCAATCAATATTTTTTGTACATTTGCTCGCATACAAATTAAAACACTTAGCATGATGATACCCGATTACACCCCTATCCTCAACAAAACGGTCAATGAATTGTCCGACCCTGCCTCCTATGAAGGACTGTTCCATCAATACAAAGACGGTGAACTCCTCCCCTCTGCCAAATCACTCAGACGCATCGTAGAACTGTCACGTGAAATTCTTTTTCCTGGCTACTTCGGCAACTCTACCATACACAGACGCACCCTCAACTATCACATCGGTGTAGATGTAGAAGAACTGTTCCGCCTGCTTACCGAACAGGTGGAGGCAGGATTCTGTTTCGGCATCGAGAATGCACTTTCCGACGAATCTCCGGAAGAATGCCTGTGCCATACTACGGCCTCAAACATTGCTGCCCAGTTCATCAGTCGCCTGCCGCTAATACGCCACACTCTAGCCACAGATGTAGAAGCGGCTTACTACGGCGACCCTGCCGCTACCTGCTTCGGTGAAATCATCTGTTGCTATCCCATTATCCGTGCCATCACCAATTACCGTATAGCCCACGAACTCTACACGCTAGGCGTGCCACTCATTCCACGTATCATCACCGAAATGGCCCACTCGGAAACGGGTATCGATATCCATCCAGGAGCAAAGATAGGTGATCACTTCACCATCGACCACGGTACAGGCGTGGTTATCGGCGCCACATGCATCATTGGCAATCATGTCAAGCTTTATCAAGGAGTGACACTAGGAGCAAAAAGCTTCCCGCTTGACGAACATGGAAACCCCATCAAAGGTATCCCCCGCCATCCAATTTTGGAGGATGATGTAATTGTCTATTCGAATGCCACCATCCTGGGACGCATCACCATCGGGCGCGGAGCTACCATTGGAGGAAATATCTGGGTAACCGAAAGTGTTCCGGCTGGAGCACGCATCGTACAGCGGAAAAGCTGAGTCATTTCACCACAGATAGCTCAGATTTTCATAAAAACCTACAGCAGCCCGTTCACGGCAAAGTATTTCCAAAGCGGGGCTGCCATCAGGGCTTGCTTGATTTGGTCGTTCAAGAGCAGGGTGCGCACTTCATCCGCTGTAAGCAATTCGACGCTGATGTCCTCGGTTTCTTCCAGATGTTGGGTAGAGACACGCTCCACACCGGTGGCAAGGAAGCAATGGCAGAGGTTCGTGTTCGTGCTGGGATTGGCAGAAATGTCCATCCAGTGTTGCCATTCGCCCCCGCCGAAACCAGTTTCCTCGTACAATTCACGCCGAGCTGATTCGAAGGGCGATTCTCCTTTCTCGCATACGCCTGCACAGATTTCATAACAAGTCATCCCCAGTCCGTGGCGGTACTGGCGCTCCATCAGGAACTTACCGTCGCGGGTAATCGCCAGCACGTTTATCCAGTCAGGATATTCCAGCACATAATACTCTTTGTTTTCTGCTCCTGTAGGCAACAGCACGTGGTCTTTTCGTGCTGTGAGCCACGGACGCCGGATGAGGTATTCGCTCTCCAGCACCGTCCATTTCCGGTCTTGATTGTTTTCTTTCAGCATATTGTATTAGTTTATAACCTGTATCGATTTTGAAACGCAGATTTACATAGATAATAATTTCTGCGTTAATCTGCGATAATCCGCGTTTCCTTATAACAGCATTAATCTATCGCTTCACCACTATCAACGGGATTCTTCCCAGCTCTGCCGCCAGTTCAGAGAACGAGCTGTGGAACGAGCCGTATATCTTCCGGGTGTGTGCCAGCGTCCACAGGTCGGCGATGCCTTCGCGGATGCCTTCCGTGGTACTGCGGTCGGCTTTGCTTTCGGCACAGACGATTCTTTCGCCGTAACGGGTGCGCATCGCTTGTTTCACTTCTTCCGAATCGGTGGCAAGGTAAATACAAAGGTCGGGATGCGCCGCCTGCTCCTTATCCAAACAACCGAAAAACGCCTCCAGCGGGCTGTGCTCGATAGACAAAACATTATCAGTACGGCGAATATGCACGCCTACGGTATAAGCCGAAAAGGCGGAAATGCGTTTCCCGATGACCTCCTCTATCTGCGGAACGGGGCGGAACACCTCGTGCAGCAGCGCATCGGGATAAGCATAAAAAGGCAAATAGGACGCCATATACACATTTCCCCGTTTTGCCCAGCCCTCAAAGTCGAAACCTTGCGTGCGGAGCGCGTCTATCTGATGCTCGTACAGACACGCCCGGAACAGCAGCTTCTGAAACAAGGCAGGAACGCGGAAATTCTTCTGCCTCGGGCGGTCGAATACCAGCAAGTCCACCGCCGAAGCCTCGACAATACGCACTTTCCCGGGCAAGCGCCGGGGCACGAACAAATCACGGAAAGCGGCATGCAATGCCCAGTCGCGAAACCAGATTACTTTCAATTCAATGCCGGTCTGCTCCGCCAATGCGATGGCGGAAAGCGTGGCACGGATGCGGTTTGCCAAACCTCCGGCAGGAACAAATATCATTTTTCTTTTCATATCGCACAAAAGTAGCGAATTTATCTTAGAGAAAATCGTACCTTTGCAAAAACTTTGATGAAATATGAGGGTACTTATCATAAATACATCCGAACGAATAGGAGGAGCAGCCATTGCCGCAAGCCGACTGATGGAAGCCTTAAAAAGCAGTGGTATCAAAGCAAAGATGCTGGTACGCGACAAACAAACTGAACAGGTAACTGTAGTAGCACTGAAGAAGTCTTGGCGGCAAATCTGGCAATTCGTATGGGAGCGTATCATTATATGGAAAGCCAATCACTTTAAGAAACACAACCTCTTTGCCGTAGACATTGCCAACACAGGTACCGACATCACCTTGTTGCCCGAATTCAACCAAGCCGATGTTATCCACCTGCATTGGGTCAACCAAGGCATGCTCTCGCTGAAAGACATTGAGAAAATACTACAATCGGGCAAACCCGTAGTATGGACAATGCATGATATGTGGCCTGTGACAGGTATCTGTCACCATGCACAGGATTGTATCCGTTACCAAACGCAATGTCACGATTGTCATTTGTTGTACCGTGGGCACAAACATGACCTTTCTTATAAGACTTTCGTCAAAAAACAACGCCTCTACAAGAATGCTCCCATTACTTTTGTAGCATGCAGCCGCTGGCTGGAAGGATTGGCTCAGAAAAGTATCCTCACCCACGGACATACCGTAACCAATATTCCCAATCCTATCAATACGAATCTGTTTCATCCTACCGACAAGCTTGCTGCCCGACGGAAATTGAACCTCCCTGAAGACAAACGATTGTTGCTGTTCAGTTCAATGAAAATTACCGACAAGAAAAAAGGCATCGATTATTTAGTAGAAGCCTGCCGCCTCCTGAACGAAATGCAACCCGATTTTTGTCGCGAACTTGCAGTAGTGGTGGTAGGCAAGGAATCGCAACAATATGCCGACCTCTTCCCATTCCCTGTTTATTGCCTCAATTATGTAGGTAAGGAAAAAGAAATGCCGACTATTTATAACGCCGTAGACCTCTTTGTCACCCCCTCGCTTCAGGAAAACCTGCCCAACACCATTATGGAAGCCATGTCGTGCGGCGTGCCCTGCGTAGGATTCTGCATCGGGGGCATCCCCGAAATGATAGACCACCTGCACAACGGCTACGTGGCACGCTACCGCTCTGCCGAAGACCTGGCAAACGGCATCTGCTGGTCACTCACCGAAGGCGATTACCAAAGCCTCAGCACCGAAGCCCGACGCAAAGTGCTCAGCACCTACGCCGAACACGTGGTAGCAATGAAATACATCGGGATCTACAACCGCATCACCGGACAAAACGACTGAAACACGCCTATGCTGACACACTTTCATCCCAAATTCTCCATCATCACGGTGACCTACAACGCCGCCGCCGTCATCGAAGACACCTTGCAGAGTGTCATCACCCAGACGTACAAGAACATCGAATACATCATCGTCGACGGAGCCTCTACCGACCGCACAATGGAAATCATCGGACGCTACCGCAAGCACATCCATACCGTAGTGAGCGAACCCGACCGCGGACTATACGATGCGATGAACAAAGGCATCCGCCTCGCCACAGGCGACTATGTGTGCTTCCTCAATGCCGGCGACGAGCTGCACGAAGACGACACCCTCCAGCTTATCGTCCACAGCCTTACGGGATTGACCGGACTGCCCGATGTCATTTACGGGCGTACTGCCATCGTCGATGAAGAAGGGCATTTTCTGCGAATGCGCCGCCTCGAACCGCCTGAGAACCTTACATGGCACAGTTTCCGCCAAGGGATGCTCGTCTGCCACCAGGCTTTCTTCGCCCGCCGCGACCATGCCGTGCCCTATGACCTCCGCTACCGCTTCTCCGCTGACTTCGACTGGTGTATCCGCGTGATGAAGCAAAGCACCGTGCTGCATAACACGCGCCTCACGCTCATCGACTACCTCAACGAAGGCATGACCACGCGCAATCACCGCGCCTCCCTCACCGAGCGCTTCCGCATCATGTGCCGCCACTACGGCTATGTACAGACCATCCTGCTCCACCTCAAGTTCGCGCTGCGCCTGCTGTATAAGAAATAAATGATGTTTTTCACCACAGATTACACAGATTTTTTAAGTTATTTCTCTTGAAACGCAGATTGGCGCAGATTCACGCAGATAAAATAAAAATAATCTGCGTGAATCTGTGGTGAGAATCACCCGCGCCTCCGCAGGCGGAGCACAACCAGCACAATGGCACCTGCGAGCAGGATGCCCAGCGCACAGTAGGCAATAGTTTCAGTAATAGTAACCGATTTCGGCTCGAAAAGCAAACGGACGGTATGCTTCCCGGCAGGGACATTGATGGCACGGAGCACGTAATCGGCTCTGCCTACGGGAACTTCCTCTCCATCCACAAAAGCCTGCCATTCGGGATAATAGATTTCGGAGAACACCACCGTACCTCCGGCTTGTGAACTGATTTCGTACGTCAGTTCGTTCGGTTCGTAATGCTTGAACGTAATACTGCGTGTCGAATCGGCAACCGATGCTTGTGAAGGAGCTTTTACTTGCTCGGCAAACTGAAGATTAACTACGGCTGTCTTGCGTAAGTCAACTGTTGCAAGGCTGTCCAGCTCTTCATTGGCATTGCCCACATAACGCACATCGTCTACAAACCAGGCGTTGCCCATTGCGTATGGGTTCTGCACGGGCATCGTGCCTCCGCCCTGCAAGGGGAAGATGAAATATTTCGCGTTCAGCATGTTCAAGATACGTATGCGATCGGGGTCGAGCGCCGACATGTCACCTCCCGTCTGAGGAAGTTCAGAAAAGAGATTACCCATTTCGCCCTGGATGTACGCTTCAATAAGCTCCTGATAGCGGCGGAGCTTGGCGGCGTGATATCCCCCGATGCTTTTGTGCCAATAAGAAGTCTCGTTTTCATTGAAGGTATTGGTTGATAGGTTCAGCACCCGATAATACGTGGTATCCTTCAGAATCGCCTTATCGGTCTCCGAAGGCTGCGCGAAAGGTTTCATCTCGGTGCCTTTCGCCACAAACTGCGCGTCGTACAGATAACGCTTGTTCACCGTCCACATATCGAGCAGGCAGAGAGCCGCCAGCGAAAGGATGAGAGCGGTGGATTTCAGTTTCCCGCGCACATACATCAACAGCAGTGCCACACCCGCCAGAATGACACAGAAGCTGCGCCAAGCGTCGGCGGTAAAGATGCTGACACGCATTTCTTCGAGGTTCATCAGGACAGGCGCCAGATGTTCGGCGGGAAGCGCGTTCTGCAACGCGTTCATTTCCATCGTCGATACATACGAAGGGAAGAATACGCGGGGCGCGATGGCAAACAATAGCGACAAGCCTCCCGTAAGCCCCAGACTGACGAAGAACGCTTTTGCCTTTTCGCGCAGCAGTTCGGGATGCTCCACTATCTGTTTCAGCGCCAGCATCGCCAATAAAGGTATAGTGAATTCGGCTATGACGAGGATAGACGAAACGGCACGGAACTTATTGTACATCGGCACATAGTCGATGAAGAAATCGGTCAGCCCCATAAAGTTCTTTCCCCACGAAAGCAGGATAGAGAACAGCGTTCCGCCCAGCAACGCCCACTTCATCGGCCCCTTTACAACGAAGCAGCCCAATACAAAAAGAAACATCACAAAAGCGCCTACATAGACTGGTCCCGACGTGCCCGGCTGTTCGCCCCAATATTGCCCCAACTGGCTGTACAGGCCTGAATACACCGGATTGGCTTTGCTCATCGCCCGCTCGTTTTGTGCCAAAGGTACGGAGGCTCCGCCTTTCACGTTCGGCACGAGCAGCGAGAAGGTTTCGCCGATGCCGTAGCTCCATTGCGTAATGTAACTGCGCTCCAGCCCGCTTCCGGTCTGGTCGGCAGACTGCGGCTTCACCAGCTCGCTCTTGCCACGCATGCTCTCCTTACTGTATTGGTAGGTGTGATAAAGGTTCGACAGATTGATGCATACCGCCAGCACACCCGCCAACGCCAGCACGCCCGTTGCCTTCAGGAAGCGGGGGAAAGCCTTTTCCTTCCATGCTTTCACGCCGAACGCGATTGCCATAAAGAGCATCACGAAGAGGAAGTAATACGTCATCTGCAAGTGGTTCGACACTATCTGAAGTGCGGCGAAAAGCGCGGTGACGATACCTCCTGCCCAATACTTGCCGCGATACGCCAGCACCATTCCCGCAATGGTAGGCGGTATGTAGGCAAGCGTGACGAATTTCCAGATATGTCCGGCGGCTATGATGATGAAGAAATACGAGGAGAACGCCCATATAACCGCTCCCAATGCCGCCATCCAGACTTTGAAATTAAACGCACGAAGCAGGATGTAAAATCCCAACAACATCACAAACACGTACCATACATACGTGGGCAAATACAAATGATACAGATCTTGCACCGTGTTCAGCGTACGGCTCGAATCATATCCCGGAGCCAGCTGATATGTAGGCATTCCGCTGAACAGCGAGTTCGTCCAACGGGTCACCTTTCCGTGTTTTTGATGATATTCCTGATGTTCGCGTCCGGCTCCGATACCCGCTACCGCATCGTGTTGCGCCAAGATGCGCCCCTCGAACACCGCCGGATAGAAATAAGCAAACGAAATCGCTATGAAAAGCACAACCGCCGCCACATCCGGAAGAAGTTTCTTTAATTCATTCATACGATATAAGTTTTTGAGTTTTAATGGGGGCAAAGATAACACAATACTCCTTGAAAATGCTAACTTTGCGGCGTAAAATAAAATCATTTATGAAAATAGGAATCATCACCGCCATGTCTTCCGAGCAGAAGCAACTGGCAAACCAACTGGACAATAAAACGGAACATCGTGAGGGACCTTTCTCTTACATTGAAGGAACGGTAAAGAACAACACGCACATCCTGATGCAATGCGGCATCGGGAAAGTAAACGCTGCCGCCGGAACGGTAGAGCTCATCCGCAATTTCCAGCCCGACTGCATTATCAGCACCGGAGTGGCGGGAGGCATTGACAGTGAACTGAATGTAATGGATGTAGTGGTAAGCCGGAACATCGTTTACCACGACGTGTGGTGCGGCGAAGGAAATGCCTACGGACAAGTACAAGGTTTCCCCACTTTCTTCCGTGGTGATGACACCTTATATAATTGTGCACTCTCGCTCGATACCGAAACGCCGATTCACGGCGGACTGATTTGCACGGGCGATAAATTCATCACCGACCGCACGGAACTGAATGCCATCAAGCAGAACTTTCCCGAAGGACTTGCGGTCGATATGGAATCGGCTGCCATTGCCCAAGTATGCCATCTCTACCGCGTGCCTTTCATCAGTTTCCGTATCATCAGCGATACGCCGGGAGCGGACAAACACTTGGAACAATACAAGAACTTCTGGGGCGAAATAGCCGATAACTCGTTCCGTGTGACCGAAACCTTCCTGAAAGCATTACCGAACAAACTTTAAAACCCTACAGATATGAAAAAGATACCCAGCTTTACCGTAGACCATATCCGCCTGCTGCGTGGCATCTACGTATCACGCAAAGACGCGGTGGGAGACGAAACCGTCACTACATTCGATATCCGCATGAAAGAACCCAACCGCGAGCCGTGCCTCAGCCCTTCGGCTATTCACACGATAGAACATCTTGCCGCCACGTTCCTGCGCAATCATCCCACATGGGCAGACAAGATTATCTATTGGGGACCGATGGGATGCCTTACGGGCAACTATCTGGTTGTGAAAGGCGACCTTCAGTCCACCGATATCGTCGGACTGATGAAAGAGACTTTCCGCTTTATCGCCACTTTCGAAGGTGACGTGCCGGGAGCCAGTCCCAAAGATTGCGGCAACTACCTGATGATGAATCTTCCGATGGCACGATGGGAAGCCCAAAAGTTCCTTGACGAGGTGCTGGAGAAGCTGACGGACGATAATTTAAATTATCCGGAATAATATTCTCTGGATACAAAGCCCCCGAAAACCGCTTTCTCTTGTGTTCCGGGGGCTTGTTCTTATTTTGACTTAGAAGCTGTTTTGAATTTATCGTGCGATGATTCGAGATGAGTTTTTGAGGCATTTCTGCTTGTGTGATGAGAAGATAGCGGGCTATCTGACGAAGAACAAACGCGAACGCCCATACAGGCTGAGACGAACGGTCCTACCGGGCACGTCAAGCGATTACGTTGCACGACACGTACGCCCGTGTTTGGGAGTGTCGCAAGTCATTGTGCTATAAATGCCCTCGAAAATATTCAAACACTTACGCTAATAACGAATACACGGCTGCTGATATACGTGCCGCAACTTGGGAAGCCTGTGACTCATTGCCCTTAAAATCTTTGATAAATACAGCCAGCGCATAATTTACACCGTTGGGCAAACAAATGTAGGCAACATCATTATGGGCTGCAAGGACTCCGTTTTCGGTATAACCGGAACCGGTCTTATGGGCAATAGATATCCCTTCCTTTCCAAGGAGAGGGGCTGCGATACGGTCTTTCCCGGTAGTACATTCACCCAAAGATTTCATGATGAAGTCTTGCTTCTCACGGCTTACAAGAGCATCCGTAAACAGCCTGTGAATCAGCATCGCCGCTCCAAGCGGAGATGTACAGTTGGCATAGGCTTTCGCATGGTCTGCCGCCATCTCCGATTCTGTATAAGCTATCCGGAAACTCGAACGGGGAATGAGCGTAGCGATAAAGCTATCTGTTTCGGCAACACTTACCAAGCGCTCAAACAGGAGATTGCTCGCGTTATTGTCACTTTGAATGAGCGTATAACGCAACAAATCCCTGACCGGCAAAGTAATCAATGGCTCCCGATGCTCCTTCAGCATGGGACTCCATGTCTTAGGGTCAAGGTCTTCCCGCCGGACAGTCAATGAAGTATCAAGAGACAATCCGTCTTGGTCAAACCGGTTGCAAATAGCCAATGCCTGATGAAGCTTGAACACGCTCATCATCGGATAAATGCTTTTGTTATTGACGGTAACGGTATCGGAGTTGTTGACAATAAGAGCCACCCCGACCTCACCCGGACAGGCTGATACGATTCGAGAAATGCTGTCGGTCAGGACATCAGCCAATGACATGCCAGCACGACCGCTTTTCGCCGGTTTGGAGAAGAATAAAGTCAAACCTGCAACGCAGGCCAAAGCCAAGCACAAAAGAACGATATGTTTTTTCCTGATTGTTGCCATCTTCTACTACAATTAATTAACCGCTTGCAAAGATACATGATTTTACCGAAAAAAGATAAAGCCGGAAGCATTTGAGAATTTTATTTCACTTTACAAGAAAAGCAATATGCACAATGCGGTAAGCTCTAAACTCACGGTTACAAAGATAAGGCTTTTACTTGAAGAAGATACCTGTGCACTTGTACTTCATTATATAAGTTTCCCTTCAGATAACTTCGTCTGGTGTAAGATTAATAATCTCCCGCTTGTAAGATTAATAATCTTGCAGCCTGAAGATTAATAATCTTACACCAGATGAACCTATATGCTCTTACCTAATTTCTTTATCAAAATCAAGTAAGGTATTCAATACACATACTCCACCTCCGACTTGCGGAAACGCAGCACGCGCGTGTCCTTGGCTGCGCCGCCGTTCTTATGCAAATAAAGCGCATCGTTTTTCCCGGGAATAAACCAACCTGTACCTTCCGGCGAGTGTACGCCAAAGAGTATATTGTTGTAATGCCCGTTATGAAAGACACCTTCGCTGTCGTTCCACTGCGATGCCACGCCATACCACGTAACCGGTTCATGCTCGGGGAAATCGGGGCTCCACATCTCGATGAGAATCAGGCTGGGCAAGGCTACATTGCCTACCGTCACATCGTTTCTCCGCTTCTGCAGCCGCTTCACCTGGCTGTGTCCTTCCCACGGAGTGCGCAGCGTGTGCGTGCCGTTCCACATCACCCATACATAATCGGTTGCGTCAAAGATGCGGTTGAAATCTTCCATCGACGGAAGTTCGTAACCTTCGGGGGCAAGCGCATCGGCAGGCAGGCGGTTGATATGCACGGACACCTGGTGATTGTAGCCATCCAATGCTGCCGTACCGTTTTTGTCTATTACCTGCAAACCTGTGCCGCTGTCGCCCTGATATGCCCATTTCCACAAATCAAAAAACGCTTCGGGCGGGCACGCTCCCAAGTACTCGAAAACGGTCTGGCCTGCGCAGCGCGCCGGATCATCGGACGAAAGCACCTGGTCTTCGAACGAGCGGGAATCACCACGGGCATTGTACTTGCACCACCAGATGCCGTGCATCCACGTCACTGGCAATCCATAGTTGCGGCGAGACACGGTATATTCCTCGCGCTGCGAGCCATCGGCACGGTTGCGGATGACCAGCGTAGCCGACTGCCTGCGCCCGTTTGCCGTAACGTCATTCGGGCGCCAGCCTGCCAGTACCCGATACGCACCTTCTCCGCTTCTTACAGAAACAGGGTCAAGCTTTATCCACGCATCTTCGCCTGCTTCGTATTCCACCGTCAATTCTTTCTCTGCAGGCAATGTAAATACACCCAGCTCATTATCTATATAACGGTCGAAATCGAAGGCATACATCCCGACGGCATACTGCAATTTTCCCGAAAGCCGGCTGGGGTTCCCGGCAAGCCTCAGCGTGATTACATCTTCAGGATACACGTACTGCATTCCTTTACGGCGAAAGCGAAGAGCGGTTTCGACAGGTGGCTGTTCGGGAGGGAAAAGCGGCTTGCGGATACGGAACCGCTGTCTGCCCTCAAACAGCCCCTGACCGGCAAGCGGCTCCACTTCCAACGATGCCGAAGCATCTACCGGGAGCAATTCCAATTCATCGTCACACGCTACTGCCAGTACCATTTCTACAGGTCCGTATGGCAGATTCACGCCATCTTTCCCTGCGGTCACTTCGGCTCCGGCAGGCAATTCTGACGCCGCGGCATCTACTTGCGGAGGGGCAGTCAGGTCGGGATATGCTGCCGTACTATCTCCCTCTCCCCAAGCTTCCACCGTCAGTTGTGCATCAACCTGCAGAACGTCTTTCCGCAATACGATGGCATATACCGTATTGCGCCGGATATCTGACGGCAACGGCTGTTCGAAAGCATACACCTTGCCATTTATTTCTGCTTCCAGACTCACCGACAAATCCGGATTAGCCTGTTCGTACACATACAGTATTCCTAACGAATCGCGTGTCAGGGGCGCATCCGGCGTACTGATGATGCAGTCTTCCTTGGCTGTCCCTTCGGGCGAACGCACTGCATCCCCTGGAAAAAGATAAGCCTGCCGTGCCACTTGTTTCACCGCAAAACGCTTCACCGATACCGTCCCTTCCGGAACTTCTATCCGGAAATCGAAACGGGCTACTCCACGCGTTAAAGCCAACGGTATTGAAACAGCCTTTCCCATCTTGCCTGACAAGTCTGCTTTTCCGGTAAAATAATTCGATATCCGGTGCCGGTCAGCTGTCAGTACAGTTTGCAACCAATCTGTTTCTTTTGTCGTTCCTTCTTCACACGCAGGTTCTTCATTTGCTATTACATAAAGTGTACCCGAAAGCCGGTCGAGCGGCAGACGATAATCATCTTCCCCGACCGATAACGGCTCATACACTTTCTGCAAAACGCCTTCTTCGAAACGGTATGCCCTAAGCGATGTTATCTCGTCTTCTCCAGAAAGCAAAGACGGCTTTCCAGCTACCTGAAACGAAGATCTGCTGATACATAGTTCCGCTGTCCCGGAGGAAACAGTTTCCTCCGGTTCCCATCTGTCGGAACAGGAAGAGATAAACAGCAGGCTACAGAGCAAACCGATTGTATATAACCTTGTTTTCATAAACATGCCTTAAACGTTTAAGAAGCATGTTTCGCTTCCAGTTCCGTATCATTGCCTGGCTCCCATTCATCGAAACTCACATTCAGATTCACACTGATATAGTCTTTACGCACGATAATCTTATTGACTGTATTGCGTATCACAGGTTCCGATAAAACCTTGGTCAGTGTCTTCCGCTCGCCGTCAATCACTGCGGTAACACTTACCTCCAGCCCTTCATTTGCCTGCTCGTACACGTACAACACACCAGGAGTATTTGCCGTAAGCGGCCGGGAGAATACGACCGTTGTATCCTTGCGCTCTACTCCTGTGGGCGAATGGGCATCCGGATTGGCAAACAGATAAACCGAACGTGCCACATTCTTCAATGTCAGACTTTCGACAGATGCCGTACCTGCCGTTTGCAGGTCAATGTCAAAGCGTGCCATTCCTCGTTTCATCGACAAGGGAAGCTCGGTCTGCGACTTGTCAAAGCTATCCAGACTCAAACTGCCGCTAAAGAAGTGCACCTCCTTCCCTTCCTTCAAGTTCAGCACGGTCTGTTTCCATTCGTCTTCGGTGATGCGCCGGTCGTGCAATGCGTTCAAATCAATCATTCCTTCGGTATTGGCAATCACATACAGCGCCCCTTCATAATCGGTCAACTGTAAATTGAAAGCGGAACCATCGAAAGCCAAGTCGTCATACACCTTAGCCAATGTTCCTCCGATAAACTGACAAGCCTGTATATGCTCTACCTTGTCTTCACCGTCTACAGTGTCAGCCAGCTGGTCATAACCTGCTACTCTGGCTTTGACAACAGGCCTTACAGCCGTTTCTTCATTACCGGGATGCTCAGAATCGGCACAAGCCATTGTTCCGAACATACCAAACAATAAACTTCCCATCCATACTGTTTTCGCGTTTGTCATTTTTCTCATACACTTTTTGTTTTTGATAATCATTTGTTCAACATTCATTTATTCATATATATATTCCACCGGTTTCTTTATGCAACGTATCGTACGTGTTTTTGTATTGTTCTGCGGCACATACTTCAACCAGTTCTCACCCGGTTTTTCTGTATGCGCATATCCTTCCATTACCCACGTGTTCGAAGAATGCCCATGCGTGGCAAGCAACAACGACATCCGGGCAATGTTTCCAGGAGTGGTGTTCCATTGATGTCCCAACCCACAAAGTACCCAGCGGGCACCTTCGTACTGAAACTCATAAAAGGCAATTACTCCATACAGATGCCCTTCGAACGATACTTCCCGTTCGGTTATCGTGACCGTCAGCTCCTGCCCTGCCGCGTTCCGGTACGTATGCGTTCCCTGTCCGCCCAAATTGAAATCCGTATTCCGGGTAAAAAAGGCATAATCATCGTAATCAGGTATCTGATATCCTTCAGGAGCCATTTCTTCGGAAGATAACAGACCGAAATTTTCGGCAGAGTTTCGCATACCTTCATAATAAAAAGCCGTTTCGTTGTGCTTCAACGGATATCCGTCGGGATAACCTGCCTGATACTGATATCCCAGCAAATGCAACAGTTCGTTTTCGTCGCACGTGTTCAAATAAGTTGCCAAGTCTATTTCCTTTGCCGGATCTGTACCGGCCAATATCTGGTCGCTGAATGTTTTCACATTTCCGCGCAAATTGTATTTACACCACCACGTACCGTTGATGTTCACCACCGGAAGCCCCCAGTTTCGCCGGCGTATCACATATACTTCCCGGTTCTTTCCATCTGCATCAGATATGACCAACCTGCCTTCCTGCACACGTCCGTCCGCCTGAGGGTCGTTCGGTTTCCATCCGCCTACGATGCGGTAAGTTTCTCCGTCGGGCGTCAGCTTTATCCAACGGGAAGTGCCAGAATCAAACTCCATACCGGCTATCTTGCCGGCAGGAAGAGTCAAACGCCCCAATTCACCCTCAACATAACGGTCGAAATCGCATATCCCTTGCTCGTTCAGCTTGATTTGTCCTTCCAGTCGGATGGGACTGGGTTCGACCACCAAAACGACTCTGCCCGCATACACGTTTTGCCGATATACCTCCAAGTATATATATTCCTCTTCTGTTCCGGGCATCCGCATACTGGTCGAAACAGATATGTCGGCTATTGGTTGCAGCCCCCTGCCTGCCACCCGTTGTACAACAACCCCGTCTACCTGCCCTTCTATTTCTACATCCGCCCCGGATTCTCCCAGCAATACCAGATGTGAATCGGAACGTGTATAAGGAATGAATACCGTATCTCTCGAAAGGTTGACACGGACACCTTCCGACAAGCGGGAAGCATCCACATCGACCAGCCCATTCAATTGAAGGCCGGACTCTGTCTCACCACCAGCTTGCCAATTGTCTTCGGTCACCGATACCGACAGGTTTCCCCCTCTTCCATAAACCGAGAGTGTATAAACCACATTGCGCCGGATTGCGGCAGGCAAAGAAGTTTCCAACCGATGCTGCGCTCCATCGAACGAAGCCAGTATTTCCACCTGCAACTTGTTATTTGTCTGTTCGGGCAAATAAAACAAGCATTCACTACCATTCTCAAAAGCTACATATTCTTTCCGAAAATCATACGTAGAGGCACCATCTGGTGTTTCTACCGATTCCTGACCATTCAAATAACCTTGCCGGTAAATATGGGAAACCGTAACACGGTGTACCTTTACTCCTTTATCAAAAGAAGAAAGGTCTATCCGCGACACGCTACGCCTCAGCGATACTTCGCTTTTCCCCGACGAAATCCCGTTCGGGTTCATCCATCCGCTCATTGCCAGACCACCTTCTTCGGATGCCAATTCATCTTTATCGGCACTTAGTTTCAGAAACTCTGATTTGGTTGTTACATCAGGCAACACCTCCTGCAAATTCCTTACCTTTCCGGCATTGGCAAGCAGGCAGATTTCTCCTTCCGCCCTTTGGGGCTGGAAGATATAGCTGCCGTCTTCTCCCGCACGGAATGAAGTAATGATTTCTTTCAGCACCTCCCCTTCAAACCGATATCCTTGTATCGTCAGGATACGTGCATCCTGCTCTATCCCATTCCCTTCCAAATCATCCACCGACACACGGGCAATGATTTTTCCTTCCGACACCGAAGGGACCGACATCGTTTCCCGGGTACAGCCTGCAAGCAACAGGCCTCCCAATGCATATAAAATGATTCTCTTTTTCTTCATAACTCCTTACATTTTAAACTACTCATTATTTATAAAGAGCCGGACTCTGTTTGCTTTTCAGATAATCAGGCGAATCAATAGGCATCAAATACAAATGGTCTACATAAAACTGATTCATCAGCTCCTGTGCCCACGGTCCGTAAGTGAACGCACTATCGTGGCTATACCCCATAACGTGCCCCAGTTCGTGAAACATCACCTCGCAGGCATACGTATCGGTATAATGGCTGAGCCAAGCACCCTGATACGCCCCAAACACATCGCCTCCGCCCAACCCGAGCACTCCATTTCCCGTATAGACCAATCCTACCCGCAATGAACGAGGCTGGCGCATCTGTTTCAATACGGTTTCAGCACTTACCTTGTCGGTTACTCCTCCATTTCCGTAAAGACGGTCCTCGTTGGCACGCAAGATATCCTCGTGTTCTTGCATATCAATCATATAGGTGAAATTAAGGAAAAACGCCACCACTTCACGGCAATGCACCGGACGGATTCCCATCCAGTTTCCTGCCGGTCCGCCATTAGGCTGGTCGGGATCACCTCCATACAGGTTGAAAGTCACCTTCCAACCATGACGGATGGCTTGCAGTTTTTCCCAATAAGCATCGCCCGAAATCACTTCGTAACTGGCATCAAGGGCAGCCGTCAACGGTTGCGGAGGCACTTTTATCCATTTCCCCGAAACGGTACGATACATACATTCTGAAGTGAAAAGCGGAATCTGACCGTAAAAATCGGCAAAAGCCGGTACCGTATCAAAGTAAGCCAAGTCAATGTATTCATCGCTCACCGAAGGAAAACGGGCACGCACCAGCACATCACTCAAATCACGCGGTGAATAAAAGCGCATGTGCAAACGCCCGTCATCGGTTATCTCTACCTGTAAAGGCTGAGAAGTGTCGAACGAACGCTGGCGGGTATCCGTATAGATTTCTTTCCGCTCTTCATCTTGCAAGATTTTCGCGTGCCCGCCTTCTTCATACGCCATTGGAGTAACAAACATCACTCCTGCCTTATCATCGGGATGTACAACCGGAGTATGCACCCGATAAATACGGTTTGAAACCAACGAATCGACGGTAAAATCATACGTCCGCTCTATCTGATTTTTCCGATAATCGCGTGTCAATACCGTGACCGTTCCCTGCAGAGGCACTTCACCGGAAGCTGGAGGCAAGCAAAAAGAAGCTACCGAATCAAGCGGCCAGACCGCAGGCTGCATATCCACCTCGTCCGAAAGCGAACCGTCGCCCGAAAGAGTCGTATAAAAAGACACTGCATCCCATATCACTTCCTTGTGTACGACCGCGGTACGCACGTAAGGATTGCGAAAAGCGAACGAAAAGTCCACCCTGCCGGCTATCCGCCGTTGCACAATCTGCCCAGGTGCCGAAACAATAATCTCGGCTCCGTCTACACCCAGTTTCCGGGAAACAGAAAAAGAAGTACGTGAATAGAAATAATCCGCTTCCAGCGGTTTCGACAATTGAGCAGGAAATATCAGCCAAGGCTCGGATACATTATTCAGTTCGCGGATAGAAACCCCATCTTGTCCGGCATCCCCCCGGATACCCAATACCAGCAAGGTATAATCTCCTTCCTGCAAACCTTCAAGGTGTATTTCTGAAGCTGCATAATCATAAAATCCTTTCAGGTTGGTCACTACACGCCCTGCCTCGTCCGCTACATAAAAAACAACACGGTCGTATGTCCTGCCCTTGCTTGTAACAAGGCGTGACGGAACATCTTCACCTTCATAATCGGCACATTGCAAGACAAAGACTGCCTTGCTTCCCTCCCCTCCTGGAGGTTTCATCCATTCTTCCCGGCTACAAGCCGTCAGCATCAGACTGCATAAGAACGTAATCCAAAAACTTTTTTTCATTTTGTCAGTTGGTTGATTAAATAAATAGTCAATCAATTACAAACGGCCGGAACTCTTTTCCGGCACCAGCAATACAACAACCGATAACCGCTTTTTGTTCAGACGGGACAAAAAAACAATGTCATCACTTTGCTTTTTCAACAATTTATGAACATCCCTTCTATTTAACATGTCTGCAAAACGAAGATATATTCATAAGCAATTTCAGATAACTGCTACAGCCTACGAAGATAACTGCAACGGCAAAGTAAGTATATATTCATTTTGCGCATCCTTATTGGACTAATCTAAAGAACATCCATACCATATTCTACCATACAGAGATGCAAGCCTGTCTAATGTATATAAACTTCAGAAACGAATACCTATTCCAATCGAAACCATATGCGACAATCTGTGCTTCTTTGCCTCGAAACACCTGCCTTCCCATACCAAATTACGGAAAGAAGCATAAGGATCAAAATCGGAACACGTATAAGCCAGCAAAAAAGCCAGATGTTCATCAACTTCCAAAGTCAGTGCTGTACGTATATGCCAAAACACTTTACGTGCCCCTCTATTTTTTATCGATTCCTGATGAATGGCAGTCCAGGCTCCAGCTTGATTAGGATAATAATCAATGACTACCCTTCGATCTGCAACAAAAGGAACGGTAGCACCAGGCGATACCGTAAGATAAAGTGCATACTCTTTATCACTGCCCAAAAGCACAGGAGGTGTAAACAGGCTGAGAGAAGAGCGAAAGGCAAATATTTCTCCGATGCTTTCCACATCTTCCACACTCCACCGCAAACGGTTATCAGACGTAACCCCGTTGAATGAATAATCTGCGACAAATGGCCTACTATAAAACATACCCACCGACACCCCCGCATAACAAACAGGACGGAATGTGACGGATGGTTCCACACTCCAGCATCCGTAATTGTCAAACGATGCATACAAATCGCATCCCCAAACCTGTTGTTTCTCTTCCTGTGCCCTGACATGCAAACAAGATATAAGACATAAGCCAAACAAAAATCGTCTCATAATACAGTAAAAAATAGCAAAATAACATACATATCATAGAAGCAATTCATCCTATAAACAACATAACACTCATTCCTGTTTTTTGTTCATACCGCATTATCCTCAACAAGTTCCCGAAAAAACGTACTGCAATAAAGACCAAACATCAATAATGCACAAATTCCCAGTAAAAAGGCACAATAATCCATGTACGGATATTGGAAAATGCCTTTCCTTTGCAGAAAACATCAATAAAGAAATTATGGGAAAACTATGGTTAACTGTTGTGTGCTGTTGGCTTGCCTCTTGCGCTTTGGGAGCAACAGACTTTGTATGGAAAACAGGTAGCACGATGAATGTGGCTTGTGCATCAGGTGAAGAACCCGTAGTGCAGGTTGCATTGGACTTACTGAAACGGGATTGCGAAGCCGTACTTTCGCAACCCTTCTCGGTTATGGAAACCGAAGGGGATATCTATATAGGAACGCAAGGAAAGAGTACACTTCTGGAAAAAGTGGCAAAAAGAGAAGGGATAGACCTTTCTTGCCTGGACGGACATCCGGAGGCTTTTTTCATTAAAGTATTAAAAAACGGAAAACTATTGGTGGCTGGTAGCGACAAACGAGGTACAGCATATGGCATCTTAGAACTCTCATGTATGCTGGGCGTATCGCCTTGGGAATGGTGGGCAGACGCTACACCGGAGAAAAAAACGGAATGGCGCATCGAAGCGGGCTTCTGCAAGCTGGACTATCCGACGGTACCCTACCGGGGCATTTTCATCAACGATGAAGACTGGGGACTGATGCCTTGGAGCTACACCAACCACGAACCTTCGAATATAAAGGGACAAATCGGTCCGAAAACCCATGCACGCATTTTCGAACTGCTCTTACGCCTGCGTGCCAATACCTTTTGGCCGGCAATGCACGAATGTTCGGTACCTTTCTTCTTTACCGAAGGCAACAAAGAAATAGCAGACCGTTACGCCATCTACCTCGGCACTTCACATTGCGAACCAATGATGCGCAATACCAACGGTGAATGGCGACGCGTGGGCAAAGGCGACTACAATTACCTGACCAATCGCGAAAACGTGCTAGCCTTTTGGGAAGAACGGGTAAAATTGCTCCGCCAATCGGATGACATCTATACGTTAGGCATGCGTGGCATACACGATAGCGGAATGTTAGGTGCCAAGACCGTAGACGAACAGAAGCGGGCACTGACCGACATATTGAAAGACCAGCGGGCACTGCTGGCGAAATACAAAGGCGATGTAACCCGCGTGCCACAAGTATTGATACCGTATAAAGAAGTACTCGATGTGTACAATGCAGGGTTGGAAGTACCCGAAGACGTGACTCTGATGTGGTGCGATGACAATTACGGATATATCACCCATTTCCCTACTGCAGAAGAAGCGGCACGCCCGGGCGGCAACGGTATCTATTACCACATATCTTACTGGGGGCGCCCACACGACTATTTGTGGCTATCCACCCTCAGCCCATATCTCATCTACCAACAGATGAAGACCGCCTACGACCGCGGCATCCGTAAGATGTGGATTCTAAATGTAGGAGATATCAAACCTGCCGAATATCAGATAGAATTGTTTATGGACATGGCTTGGAATATAAACCAGATAGAACAGGAAGGAGTAACCCGACATCTGCAAAACTTTCTTGCCCGCGAGTTCGGTACTCAGGCATCCTCCTACCTGCTTCCGATGATGCAAGAGCACTATCGCCTTGCCCATATCCGCAAGCCGGAATTCATGGGAGGCACACGCACTGAGGAGAAAGACCCACAGTACAAAATAGTAAGTGATCTGCCGTGGAGCGAATCGTTTATCCACACACGGCTTGCCGCCTATCAGGAACTGGAAGACAAAGTTGCTATATGGGGCAGACTCATGCCTGAAACCAAACAGGCTACGTATTACCAGCTAGTACAATACCCCATTCAGGGAGCTTCCCAAATGAACAAGAAATGCCTCTACGCCCAACTGGCACGTCACGGCAAAACAGACTGGAAGCAAAGCACAGCAGCATTCGACAGCATCGTTTCCCTTACCCGCCACTACAATACGCCGAAGTGGAAAGGCATTATGGACTACAAGCCGCGCAACTTAGCGGTATTTCTGCCCATTCCCGAAACGCATACTGCGGAATCACTGAAGCCCGACCGCCCGTACCTTTATAAATGGAACGCACTGGAAGCCGCTGAAGGTAATCCCGTGATGTGGGAACACTTGGGCTACGAGGGCAAAGCAGCAGGCATCCGCCAAGGTGAGGCTGTATCCTTCAGCTTCGAGAATTGCCGTGCCGATTCAGTAGAGGTGGAACTCCGCTTCCTGCCCACTCATCCCATCAATGGAAAAGACCTGCGCATCCGGGTAGAAGTAGACGGTCAGCCGTCGGACATCATTTCGTACCGCACGTATGGAAGAAGCGAAGAATGGAAGCAAAACATCCTTTCCAACCAAGCTGTGCGACGCATCACTTTTCCTCTCGGCAAATCCACTTCACACCGATTGACGGTACATGCGATAGACGAAGGCATACTGCTGGATCAGGTTTATCTTTATGCTAAACAGTAGCCAGAAACTTATACCATACAAGTTGATGAAAGCGTAAGCCATATTACACATCCTCACGCAGATATATGCATGCATTATCTCAACTTACCAGAGGCTGTATATAAAACAATCACGGAAATGCATCTGAAAAAATCCATTGCATTTCCGTAACTGCATATTGGCATAATGAAGTCAAAGTCAATCGAATAAATCAGCCAGTTTTTCTGCCAACGCTTCTCCTCTCAGATTATCACCGACCATCCGACCTTCGGCATCTATCAGATACATGGTCGGAACAGCTCTTACCTTGTAAAGCTTTGCCACTCCGGTTTCATCCAAGAAGTTAGGCCATTTCAACTGTTCTTCTTTTACAGCTTTTTCCCAATCGGTTTTTTTCTTATCAATGGAAATACTGATTACCTCAAAACCTTCAGAAGCGTACTGTGCATAAAGTTTTTTGATATTAGGAATTTCCTTGCGGCACGGATTACACCACGATGCCCAAAAGTCAATCAGGATGTATTTCTTTCCTTGGCAGAGTTCTTGGAGAGTGATTTCTTTTCCCGATGCATCTTTTACCATAAATTCAGGCATCTTATCACCAATTTTACCAGTCGGGTAAAGTTCGTCTTTCACCAGTTTTCCATAATAAGAGGCTTGTGCGGCAGGTGAGAGTTCTTCGTACCACGAGCGCATGCCTTCGTTCATGTAAGAAGTGAGCGAAATCATCAGCAACGGTCCCCAGTAAGTGTCCTTGTTTTCCATTACCGTTTGGCGATAAACAGAATCTACGGTTTGGAAGAAACGCATTTCATCTTCTGCCATTTGCTTACCGGCCTCGCTTGCACGCAACTCTGCCACTTTTGCCTGGTCTTTTGCCTGATAGGCTTCTTGTATAGCATCGAGGAGAGCTTTATGTTCTTGCTGGTTGGCATTGAATAGAGAATCCATACGACCGCGTACCGCCATCAGCGAATCGTAACGGGCTGTCAGGGGAGACCCACTTACGGATAACTTGTCGAGACTATACGAGGGAGTTCCATTCACATCTTCCGATACAACCGCACCTTTGATTTCGATAGCTGTATTTTCCAACATCAGGCGGCGCGAGCCGTAGGCGTCTTTTACGGTAAGTAATACGGCGCGGGGTTCTTCCATTTTCCCGATAAAGGTGAATTTGCCTCCGATTGCCAGAGTGTCGGCTATCGGGTCACTTTTTTCGTGACATACTGGCATGAGTTGCACGTAGGCACTGTCTGGAAGTCCTTCAATCGTTCCACTTATCAGATAACCGTCTTTAGGGGCTTGGGATGTACAAGCTGCCGTAAGGGTTCCCAGCAGCAAGATTTGCATTAAGTTTGTTACTTTCATACTTGTTGTTTTATGTATTTTTATTTAGACACGTTTTGTTGAATGCTTCCGTTTCCGGGATTGTTAATAGCACCTGCCGGGAAAGGCATTGTCCACAGATGAGAATCCGGACGAAGCGTATAAGTTTCACCTTCGTAGGTTTTCGTCATGGTGCGTGCATACGTACCTTCTTGGTTGAAGCGGCGTGCATCGGCAAAGGGTACAATGGAGAATATCAGTTCATTGTCTTTGGTACGGCGAATCAGTTCGATAGCTTCGGTTAATGTCGAGGCAGTCAGCGGCTGGTATACTTCGGGACGGATACGGGTTTGGCGCACAGCGTTCAGGGTGTTCATCGCTTCTGTGAAATCTCCTCCTTGTGCCAGACGTGCCTGGCATTCTGCCTTGATAAGATAAACTTCTGTAGTGGTCAGTCCTCCCCAGTTGAAATAACCGTTTCCTACTCCACGGTAGTACGTGTCTTGGTTTTGCGAATAAAGTTTCCAACGGGATAAGAAACGTGCATCTCCCTCTTCAAAACGTTCGGCACGCTCTACCGGTATATTGAGTTCATTGGTCGTGTAGTTTGGCGAACCGTTTCCGCAACGGAAATAATAGTTCTCCACATACGAGTAATCGGTAGGTGTGGGTAGTCCGGTATAGTCTTCCGGATTCTCAATCGTGAAACGATGTTCATCGTAATAAGCGTTCCAGTCGTAAAGCTGGTCATTTTGTCCAAGAGCTAAGTTGGCATAGCTTAATGCTTCGCTGTAATTCTGCATCTGCAAATATACACGTGCCAGCAGGGCGTATGCGGCGCCCAGATTGGGATGAAGCACGGTCATCGATTGTTCGGGCAATCCACCGTCAATTGCTTCCTGCACTCCTTGGATGATGAAGTCGTATATAGCTTGTATAGTCACTTGCTGCGAAGGAGCATTGATATTGGCACTTGTGATGAGGGGTACGCTCAGCTTTTCGCCGGCGGTTGCCGCATCATACGTATCGGCATAATAGTTTGCCAATACGAAATAACAAAGGGAACGGATAACTTTGGCATAAGCGATGACTTCGGCACGTTCGGCATCAGTGGCTTCGGTGGCAAAAGGCACGTTTTCTACAATCAGGTTGCACGAAGAGATAGCAGCATAAAGCTGATAATATGTACTTTCATCGGCATTGTTCAACAAGATACGATCAGCAGTCTCATCCCACATATAGTTAGCACGGGTCAGGGTGGGACTATTCAGGTTAGAGACCGTTACGTAATAGTCATTCAGCAAATAAAGGGCATTGCTGATGGAAGTCTGTCCGATAGCATACTCATCACGCAACAGAGCTTCATAATCGGCAAGAGTAGACGGAATTTTATTGCCTTTTGGCACAATATCCAGATAATCGTTGCAGGAGCTGAAAACCAGCCCGCATACAAGCATATAGATGTAAATGACGTGTTTCATAAATCTGTAATCATTTTAGTTAAAAGTTCAGGTAAATACCACAGAGGTAATTCGGCTTGGCATAGCCACCCAGTAAGTATTTGGCATCATCACTTTTGGCTACGGTAAACGCGTTTTCCATACCTATCATGATGCGTGCGTTCTTCACATACAATTTGTCGCATACACTGCTTGGCAGACGATAAGTCAGCGAAAGGTTCTTCATCCTCCAATTGCTGGCATCAATAACGTTAACCGAAGAACGGGCGTACATATTATAGTAATTGTAATTGTAAAGAGTACTTTCCGAAGAGATATAACGTGGCACATCCGTATGTGCTTCGTCACCGGGTTGTTGCCAGCGGTCAGCAATGCGCTTGCTTACGGGACCCATACCGGAGAGATAAGCCACATTGGTATTGCGCATCTTATGTCCTCCCTCGAAAAGGAACTGTGCAGCCAATTCCCAGTTGCGCCAACGCAATGTAGTATTGATAGCACCACTGTAAACAGGTACTGTGGTTCCCAAATAAATGAGATCTTCTATTTCAGTCGGTTCCATATCAGTAAACAGGTTTCCCTCTGCATCATATACTTGCGGAGTACCGGTAGCGCTCAATCCCGCCCATTGATATCCATAAATGGCATTGTAAGGATTCCCCACACGCGGATAAGCAGAAGGATAATCAATAACCAAGTAAGAAACAGGTGCTTCTACGTTGACGTATGTCACTTTATTCTTGTTGTATCCCAATACGCCGCCGATGTCCCATGTCCAATCTCGCGTGCTGATAGCGGTGCCTGAAAGCGAAAGTTCGAATCCTTGGTTGGTCATCTTACCGTTGTTAATGGTATAGGTGCTATACCCCCAACCTTCGGTAGGCACACCGTTTGTATTGGCAAGCAAATCGGAACCTTTCTTATTGTAATATTCGATAGAACCGTTCAGACGGTTTTTCAAAAGAGAAAAATCAATACCGATATTGGTAGTGGTTGTTTTTTCCCAACGCAAATCAGGATTAGGGCGACTTTGTATGGTTCCGGAAATTCCGCCCACATGCATATTATTGTTATAATAAGCAGTCATATAAGGAGCCGAATCTTTGGCGATATTACCCCCGATACCATAACTGAAGCGTAATTTAAGCATGTTTATCCAATCAATATCGTGCATGAATTTCTCACGGTTGACATTCCACGCCGCACCGACTGACCAGATGGGACGCTTTTGATATTTCGAACCAGTTGCAAACAGATTTGTTTTATCCCAACGGATGCTGCCGGTCACGGTATATTTTCCGTCGTACGTATATGCCGCATTACCATAAAATGACACATAACGGTTGGTCAGTTCATTGATGTATGCTACATTCCCAGTTCCGAAACTGCCCCATCCCCAAATGCTTCCCATGGTGCTGAGCGCAGCTTGGTCGATGAGTGAATACGTCAGCAGGTCGGGGTCGTAATTATATAAGGTACGGTTGTCGAAGTTATTCTTGTTTTCGCGCGTCTCGGTTCCGAAAAGTGCCGTTACCTCATGTATGCCGCCGAATGTCTTGTCGAAATCCAGCTGCTGGCGGAAGTTATAGGCATGGGTTACATTTCCCGAGGTAAAGAAGATATTGCCGTAAGGGATATTGAACGTAGCCGTACCATCACCGTTTGCCGAGGCGTATGTATTAATGGTATTACGCACATCATACGATTCCTTATTCTGGAGTTGTTCGGTCGTGTAGTTCGCATATTCATACTGAAACGAAGCCGTATATTTCAGCCAATCGGTGAACTTAAAACTCAGGCGAGCGAAAGTACGATTGCTGAAATTACGATGGTCTGTCAGATTCATTCCAGTTTCGTCCAATGGCGTAATATCGAGGTTATACAGCCCGTTGGAAACCAGCGTACTCATTTGTGATGCGTTGTAACGGTCTTCCTGCCGGTTGGTATACCGCGTACCGTCATCGTTCATCAATCCATCGTAAGGCATATACGTATATCCTGGCGAGAAAAGACTGTAACTTTGCGTTGTACCGCTTCCGTAATTGAGGTAAGTGCCTACCTCCAAGGTCAGCCATCGGGTAATTTGGGTCGAGTTCTGCAGGTTGATACCAATGGAGCGGTTATCCGAAAACTTGTCGCTCATCTGTTGTCCCTGATAGCTGACCGAAGCATTGAATGTGTTTCGTTCGCTTCCTTTACCGATGCTCAGGTTGTATTGTTGCGTAAAAGGATTGCGCATGCCGTAGCGTTCTATATCATCGTAATAACGATAACCGCGCGATGCCAGTGATGTCAGGCGCGCGTTCATATCGGCTTCGGACAGTGTTCCGGCATAATACCCTAACAGGGCGCGGATTCCTTGCGATGTGTAGGTATTGTCATCCAACAGGCTTTGCGCATAAGCAGAAGCCCCTTCTCCCTGCAAATTAGGATTCTGTGCTGCCCATTCTCTTTCCAGTCCTATCATAGTGGCAGCATCAGCAAGATACTTGTCGGCATAGGTAGAATAAGGCTGTACGGTAAGTGTGGCAGAGAATGAAATGTTGAGCTGGTCTTTCTTGGCACGCTTGGTAGTAATAACCACAACGCCGTTTGCCGCACGTGCTCCGTAAATGGAAGTGGCGGCTGCATCCTTCAGTACGGTAATACTTTCAATGTCTTCAGGATTCATGTCGGGCACGCTTTCTATCCAGTTGCCGTAACCATCATTGGTAGTCTTCTCTACAGGGAAACCATCGATGACATACAAAGGAGTAGTCAGTCCGTTCATGGAAGTGACTCCACGGATTTGCCCGTCGCTGAATCCGGCCACCCGTCCTTCCAGCATCGAACTGATGTCCGGTATGCGTTGGGTTTCCAGCTGATCGGCATTTACTTTCGAGAAAGCTCCTGTTGCCCGCTCCTTCGAAATGGTCTGATAACCAGTCACTACCACTTCGTCCAGCAGTTCGGTAGCAGGCTGGAGGTGAATGGCATAATCAACTGCTGCCGTCAGGCGAACCCGCTGGGTTTCGTAGCCTACAAAGGAAACCTCGATTTCTTGTGTTGATTTGGGAAGTGTCAGACTGAAATGACCGTTCATGTCTGTGATGATGCCGGCAATGGAATTGCCTTCTGCCTCAACTACCTGTTTAACGTATGCCGCAGGAAGCGGTTCGTTATTTTCATCGGTCACGATACCGTGAATGGTACGGTTATACGCACCTTGTGCCATTCCTTCAAGAGTGAGCAGCCAAATAGCTGCCAAAGTCAGGAAGAAACGGTAGCGATAAAATGTCGTTCGTCTCATACTTTCTTGTGTTATTTAAAGGTGTTTCATTCGCTAAAATTGTTGCAATATTACAAAATTGTTTTAATATATGAAAGCAAATCCTGAAAATATTGTAACGGAATGCCACTAGAGCATCTAGAATACGTCAACCGGATATTTCTTGAATCTCCCTTTAAACATTACCAACCATCCAGTGGTTCGGCATGAAACGAATATTTCCCACTATTTCCGATAAAGAGCATGAATCAGGGAAAGCACCCATAACAATATGCCGAGTTTGTAATGCCACAATCCTATGGAAGAGCCTGGTCCTTCCACATAAGCTACCAGCAAGATGCCCGTAACTGCCACAATCAAAAAGGCTATGGACAGGAAAAAGGTTATCAGGCGTTTGCACGTAACTCTCTTTGAAACAAGAGTTTTATACCAATGCTTATGCCGCCTCACATGAGCCATTACCGATAAAAGCCAGATGAAAGATGCCACCACATGGGCTACTCCCCAATTGTGCCACGTTTCATGACTGGTACCATGCCCGGCAATGTGCAGCCCGATGCCCGTAACGGCAGATGCCACGAATGCTAATGGCAACAACCGCTCTATGCGGAATGCCATCCCCATATTCATCGTACAAGAAACCGATGCATCCGGTTTGAAGAAAACACCTTGAAGACAGGTCTTTATACATTTATTACATCCGATACAGGCGTCTGCGTTTTCGAATATCACATGCCTGTGCCCTAAGAAACCCTTACTGTCCAACTCTTCAGATGCACATCAATTCCTACATAAATATTTTGTCCTTCAAAATTTAATGTGTTACTTTGTTTACGCATAAAGTCATGGGGGTATTAAGTTA
>NZ_NFJG01000129.1:0-11583 GCF_002159755.1 Bacteroides sp. An269 | reverse complement strand
TTCCCGTCTATACCACGGTCAGAATCAACATGATGGGAGGTCTTTACGCTTCTGGAATCCATGATGCCAAGACTGGGACTTTCCTCCCGTCCCGCCTGTTTACGGATAAAAGAGTGCAAGGCATCCATCACCTCTTCAAACACACCTTCAAGCTTCCACTTGCGGAAGTAGTAATAGACGGTTTGCCAAGGGGCGAAGTCAGAAGGAAGCATACGCCACTGGCAGCCGGTCTTGTTGATATAAAGGATGGCATTCATCCCGGCAGTCCGCTTTGTTGTAACTGCAGTTCTAATTCTTCAAATTCTAGTCTGTTCATAATACTTGAGGTTTGATTGTATTTGCTATCGCAAAGCTACAACAAAACCTTAAAGTGTAAAAGGTGCATTTGTTCAAATGCTTACTGATATTCTGATTGGAATATTATAAAAACATCCTCATCACTTGAACGTCTGCCGTCTGTCACTACATGTATATTCACATGATAGCCCATTAACAGCTTCTTCCTCCTGATAAACCATATGGTTGTGGACAGTTCTATCGAATCGGATAATGCCTGGCTGTTGAAAGTTGTCAAGAATCATATTATCAAATATCAGAATCAAGCAAATTATCAGCACTATTTCGAATCAGTGCCGATAATTTGCATACTACCGATTTTCAAATAGATTGCCAAAGTACGTCAGCCGATGAAAAATAAGAGTTAAGTAGCCCTAAGCTTCTCCACTTCCTGCCATTCTACATTAGAGACAATCGCCTGATATTGCTCCTTAGTCAGAACCGAATTAGAATCGTCCGAACATTCATATTTCCACGGCAGTTCATAGACAGTGCCCTCTTCCTGGTAACCCATATAGTTGTGAAAGGAGTCGGGAAGCAGCCGCACATAATCTTCTTCAAGCAGGATTTTCAGGAGCTTTTCTGCATCGTATATCAGCAGCGGTGTCCCGGCCTTATACAGAGCCGTAGCCACCTCAATAGCCAGCCCGACATTGGACGAGTAACTGTTGGAAACAACAATCTTCCATCCCTGAGGTTGAACATTTGAAGCTAAGATATTCAGACGTGAAAGCCCAAGTTCACCGTAATGGTCAGTTGCGAACCGCATGAAATCCTCCGGACTGTCAATGTCATACATTTCCATTACATCCCCGAACTTCTTCCGCTTGTAGTAGACTACATCACGCAATTCTTCCGGAACATCCTGCGGATCTGTATAGATACGCCCCCTGAATCCACGCTTCCGGTGATAAGCCTCATACACCTCGTTGGCAATGCGGTAATAGGTGCAATACTTTCGGATGGTCATGGTTTCTAAAAGAGGGGCAGAATGCCAGTGCACCGACTCCTCCAATGCCTTGATAGCCATTTCCCGATCTTCCACCTCAATTTTGAAATTCGGTACTATGCGGTTAAATACCTTTTGTGCAATCCGTCCTGTACGCTGCTGGTACGGCAGGTTATGTGCCACGTAATCGTTGAACCCATCGGAATTCGAGACAACGACATCAATCATCCTTTGCAGATAGTTGAAGAGGCGGGTCAGGTTCTCTCTGCACCACGTATTATCTGGCTCTGCATCCGTGCACTTGGAGTCATTCGTAATAATAAAGCTGATCCGCTTCCGGTCCGTAACACGGATTGACCGGGAATCCACGTATCGGTTCGAAGCAACATGGAACCACCTGGTCTCCATCGGGTTGAATGCCAACCAGTCAGCTAAGAACGCCTCCCGGCTGTCATATTCCCCGAAAGCAATCAACTCCTCAACATCTCCCCATTCTTCCGGAGTAGGTCGCGGCACCTCGATATAGAATCCCCGGTATTCATCATCGCCCATTGCGGCCAACCGCTCGAACCGATGTTGAATATCAACCAGCCGTTCCAACATATCGCCATCAACAGCAATCTCCCATTGGCGGCTTTCGCCCAACGCCTCCAGATGCGAAGCGTTCAAGCCAACCTCCTTCGCCAAATCGGCAAGGAGCCTTCTATCTATGATCTTTCTTTCGTACATTTCTGTATGTCCATTAAATTTCAATAAACTTGCTCGGATCAAATCCGTTCATCAGGTGTTCATCTTCAAAAACATATCCCATCTGGTTACAGATTATACGGGTTCCGCCAATCACAGTGCCGATATTGGTATGCGAATGCCCGTAAATCCAGGCATCAATCCGGCTGTCAGCTATCAGTTCTCCATATTCACTGGCAAATGCGCTGTTCAGCACGGAATCCCTATGATGCTGAGCCACTACCTGAAGTGTCGGCAGGTGATGCGTAACCACTACGATATGAGATGCCGTACTTTCCTTGATACTTTTCCGAATAAAGTCAATACAGGTCTCGTGCATCCAGTTGAACTCCTCCACCTGTAGTAGTTTTCCACTGAACTTAATCTGACGGAAATCGTTCATGCCTTTCCATACAAAATATTCATCGTTCGGATTTACCCGTGACCACAGCGTACTCAGCACGAAATCGGTATCATCAATGCGAACAACCTGATTCTGATAGTAGCCGACATTCTCCCGGAACATCCACCGCCATTGCAGCCCCCGTTCCATCACATCCGAATAGTTGTAATATTCGTGATTGCCGGGGACAATCAGCACCTGTCGGTAATTCTCTGAAGCCCATTTCCAGAACTTTGTCAGTGGAGCCACCTTGTCTTTCAGGTAGAATATGTCTCCGGCCAGCACCAGTACATCGCCGGTAACCGGCAGCTCATTATGTTTCAAATATCTGCTGTTTTCCTGGAACTCCAGGTGCAGATCGCTCATGTATTGTATCCTCATCTTATTGCTCTCCTTTCTTTGATTGTTCTATCTGCTTCTCTATGATTGCCTTTACCCGTGCAAATGAGACAGGGGTGAAATCGTTGTTATCTACTCCAACATCATACTGCGTGGGAAAAAGCATCTTTAGCCTCGGAGCGTCCTTCCCGGTGTTGTGCCTGCTGGTATGTACATGTCCGAAAAGCTGCCAGGTGCCATTGTATGAACCGCCATAGCAAAGGAACGGACAGTGATTCAGATAGATCTTCTGCTTATCTACCTCAATATACATCTGCATCACAACCTGTTCAAAGTATTTCCTGTAGTCCTGTCTCAGATTCTTTATGTCATGGTTGCCAATAATAAGATAGATTTTTCCATTCAGCCTGCTCAGTACGTTTATCCATTCAGCAGAACCTCCCAGACAAAAGTCACCTAAGTGAAACACGATATCATCTGGACTGACCACGCGGTTCCAGTTGGAAATAATCGTTTCATTCATATGGGCCACATCCTTGAAAGGCCTGTTACAAAACCTGATGATATTGGTATGATTGAAGTGGGTGTCGGATGTAAAGAACACCCTGCTTCCGTCAAATTTATAATTCATAATCTCCTTTAGTTTTGTGCGCATCACTGCGCGGTTCATACAAAATCTAATACCCATGGACGGAAATGACGGAGAAGGTCGTATGATGCGAACGTCACCAGTGGGCAAAATAAAACCGTTGAAAAGTTTGGCAAGGACTTTCCAACGGCTTCAATTAATTCTGGAGGGATATCTGCATCTAATATATCCCAGCCTGTTTATAATATGTTCGTTGGAAAGCGCTTTTGAATTTATCGAAGGATTCAATGCTTGAAGTTTGAACATATGGCATACGCTCAAAGCATGATGTGCTTCGATATGATATATTTGATAATATGTTCATTCTATTATGTTGCATCGTGTCTTTATAAATTTCCAATTGCATGGCAAAATTATAAAAGATTTCAGGAAATGCACCTAACTAGAGTCAGAAAATTCTTCTTTTCCTTAGGTCAAATATAGATTTTCCTCCGAACCTTGGTAAGATTTCCCTCCGTAATGGTCTGATGTCGGTTCATTTTGGGATATATGGCAAAATTTGTTTGTTCCCGTTTTCTATGACTTCTTTCTGTCATGCACAAAGCCTATAAGAAATATTCCCACCTGATTCTATACCGAATTTTTTGCAAAAATTCGGTATGCCTTTTATGACAATTTCGACAAATCTGTGTCTTTTTGTCAAAATTGTTATCACCTTCAATTACTTTTTGGGCAAATGTCATATGTTCGCTATGGAGAAACATAACCTACTGATTTGAGATGCACCGATTCTCTACCTATATTGAACATCCACAATACCATTCATTTGCCCAGAAAAATTCAAGGAAAAACATTGGAATATGAAATCTATCAACTAAATTTGCAACTACATACTCACCCCGCTTCCCATAAGAACAGCGCGCTCTGGGTGAGTCTTTTTTTTGTAATTCAAAAGAGATATAAAAGAATGACTAGTCCTAAATAACTGCTGCAAGTTTTAGACAAAAATACAGCTCAGCAAGACTATCCTTACTGAACTGTATTTTTATAACTTTCAATTCTTATCCGTTTCTACGGATTACAACATATGTAACCCTCTTGATCATAAGCTTTTCGCTCATGATGAATTAAATCTATCAACTGTTGTAATTCGCACACATCCGACTTAATGTCTTTGAAACGGTAATATTGTTCATCATATCTTTTCCGAGAACCGGACTTCAGACGGGATTCTATATCATCCGGAATTAAGTAGGAAGAACGTTCTTTGCCCAAATATTGCTGAAACTCATAGAGAAATATGTTTATTCCTGCCAAATCAAAGTCACCGAAGTGAAGATAATGATTGGATATAGTACACAGCCATTTCCTAAGATCGGTCGATTGTGGATATCTGGATACGAAAAGTACTTTATCAGAAAGGTCATGATTATGAAGGTATTTTTCAAAGAATGTCCGTTGCTTACGAATCATCCTAAAGTTTTCCATATTCTCCACACCCATCACTACTACATCTTCCGGTATTGCAAATTTCTTCCAGTCTGAGACAAAGAGGAAGCTTCCTTCTTGCGGATTTACCGGGAATGGGTCTCCACCCAGGAAACACTCGACACGTTCATAACTGTTTACAGGGAAGCCAGGGCAGGAACGGACCATAACAAGTTTGGAATTTCCTGTCTCCGCAGCCATTGTGGCACGGGAATCTGAAGCATTTACTTCGAGAAGGCGATAACGCTCATCCTTATCTACAAGAAATCTTTTCAGAGCCTCAGTATCACGGGCACGATATGATTTTCTTGAGCCACGTGATACAACCAACAGCAGACCTTCTGCCAACAGCTCATCAAGCAACTTACTGTTCAGCCTCGACCCGGCAACCAGTTCACCGGCTAACAATGCTTGTATAGACGCACTTAGTGCCATATTATCCGATTAATTTATTCGTTTCAACAATTTCTCTACTCTTGTCCTTACTCCATGCTTACTTAACAGGTATGTATAGCGGTAGTCGTATGGATTATACGATGTAGGTGAACTGTTAATAAGATAGATATTGCGTGAATTGGCAAACTGCAGAATGCCTTTTATATTGGTAGGATGCAAGCGACCTATCTCATCCATCATGCAGTGTACGATAAAATCACCACTTTTTTTGGCAGCCTTTTTCTTAAACACATTGATGAGCATGATATTAACCATTGCTTTCACAAGAATATCCGTACCATCCGATCCTACATTATTAATACGTTCAACCCAGCCGGTGTCATTGTCGTTCTCTTTCACACGGAACTGTAAACGGAAAGCGTCCCCCAAAGATACAGTCGGACGATTCGGTTCGTTCTGCAACTGATGAGACAGGCTCTTCAGATAATCTACGACCTTACGGTTCACTTCATCCCGATTATTATTTGAGAAAAGGTTCAGTTCGCCGATAGAAAAAGCATTCTCTACCGCATAATCGTGAATGGATATAAGCAGTTTCATGAGTTTGTCAGATGACTCATCTGCCCTGAGTTCAATACTCTTGATTACTCCTGCAAAATTCTTTTCTATAAAATCACGGTTTATATCCTGTATCACCCCATCCACATCCGACCTGCGTTTCATCAGTGAACCGATTTCCGCCGAGATACGTCCCAAAATATCTTTATAATGCTCGCTGGTACGTCTACGGAACTCCTCGATTTTATTATTATCCATAAAGTCCTGCAAATCCGCTGCAATCTCCAAATAGTCATTGTCTGTTACAGGCATTGTATTGAAATGGAAAGCATTTTGGGGCTTAAAGTTACGATTGAAACTGACAACTATGGATTTAAGCTTGTCTATCGATTCACGCTTCTGATTGACCGTACCTCGAAGTTGACTTAAAAGTTGCTGACAATCCAACTCGGTCTTCTTCATCTTGTCATCAGAGAGGAAAGCATCAGGCACCAGATGCTCATTTTCTACCATCTGATGATAAAACGTCAAGCCTTCTCTCCTATGCGTCAGTTCACCACGAACCTTTTTCCGGCGCTCTTCCATTTCTTTACATTTTTTCCCGATACGTGTCCGCCTGTCTTCATAACGCTGACGTATCATGGCGAGCCGCTGCTCTATAGTCTTAATTGTCTTTTTGATTTCCGGCTCCTTGGCAAAAAGATTTTGCTCTGTGTCGCGATATCTGATAACAATTGAACGTTCTTTATCAATCCTCATCAACAGATCCTTTAAATCATTTAAAGCCCTGCGGTATTGCTCGAGCAGGTTCGTATCAACGCCCTTGCCTGCAAGTTCGGCTTTCTGCTGTTCGTTGAGTTGTTGCTTCTGTGCGGCGAATTCCTGATTACGTTCGACCGCTACAGCATCTTGCGACTCCTTGAAAATACGCAATTCCTCATCGAGTGCTTTGACTGCTTTGTTAAACGATGAATCGAGTTCCTTAAGGTCCTTTTTATTCTTCAATTCATACTTATTGCGCGCCTCCTTCTCCGAATTCACATGCAGTACTGCTTCATTAAAGGAATGTTCACGAACATCTTTTTCTCGGGCAATCTGTTCCTGTTCTTCCATCTCCAGCTTATGCCTGCGGTTTTGCAGGTTCTGCCGCTTGGCTGGCACTTGTTCTTCTTCCACCTTCAACGATGTCATTTTCTGACGAAGCGGATTGACCTGTACAGCATATTTCTTGCCAAGTTTAGCTATCTCTTCCTGAAGAGTAACAGGCAATTGCGTAAGCTGATGGTTAATCTGCCGTACCTGCTCTTCCAGGCTATTCTTCTCCAATCTATATTCATCAGGCGTACGATGCACAGAGGCAATATTATCCAGGTTTAACTTTACGCCAAACATACTATTAGCCACAGTGTCCAACTGAGGGTCAAGCCCTTGAGCATATAGAATCCTCTCTTCGTCAACGACTTTGCCTATCGTGTTCTCCCAACCTTCAGCGTTTTCACAAAGCCACTTGTAAAGAGAACCGTCTAAACGAGCCAATAAATCATGAATCTTCGCGATTTGTTCACGCATTTGTGTACGGTCAGCGTCAAGACGTTCCTGCTCACGCTGAGAGGATTGTTTTATCTCCGTTTCTTTCATCTCATACTCGGCAGTAATCCGGGCAATCTGATTTTTTACCGCTGTCTGTTGGGCCGCATTCTCTTTTTCCGAAAAATTCAATTGTTGCAGTTCCTCATCTACTTGCTTTATTTCAGTAGCTTTGGGATGCCAATGCCGGAGTTCCTTCAGCGCATTTTCAGTCCTGTTCTGTTCGGTCAACAACATTTGCAGACGTTCGTCAGAGTCGTGTCGCCAGCTGTTGAAAGTCTCCATAACCTGATTCCTGTTTCTGGTACGTTCTTCTTCCAAGCTCTTACGCTTTATCTGAAGTTCGGTCTGTTTCTGATAATATGCTTCTTTCTGCATGTTCCCAAACGCCTGACGTGCATTTTCCAATTTACCTCTTGCAATGTTGTACTTTTCTTCTATCGATGCATAAGCTTTCAACAAATCATCCAATAGCGTTTGTTTATCAGCAGCCTCCTGTCTGATAGCAGACTCACGACCGGCAAGAGCGAGTTTGTCATCAATACCCTCGTCAGCGAAATACTTTCTTGCCTGTGCTATTTCCTTCAATTTACCCTTTTGGGCACCAAGGTCCTGATTGAGTGCGTCTTTTTCTTTATCATATTCTGCCGTAAGTTCCTTTTCACGGTTATGCTCTTTCTCTATGTCCGCTTCAACTTCTGCGGCTTCTATCTCCAAAAGAGGTATATGCTTTTCACTATAAGCTACAGCATGATTAAGCATGTGCCATACGTCAGACAACTGCTGGTCGAGTGCTACAATTGTACGGCCCTGTTCAGCTATTTTCAATGCTTGCTGACGCACAGGGTAACTGCCATCACGTGTTTGCCGGAACCAACAGTCTATCTCGTCATACTCCCGCTCAAAATCTGTAACAAGTCGTCTATAGGTCTGCAAATCAATCGGCAAATCCTCATCAGTCATGGATTGTATAATCGTATTCTTTACAAAGTCCGCATCAAGTTTGGTATTCAGAAAGACATTCTGAATGCTTCGTGGGATATTCTGATAATGCGAACTCTGCACCAATGCATAACGCGCATATTTATGGTCATGAGTGTTGCCGAAGATTATATCCTTAAACATCACACCGGACTCGATTCTTGCAGAAACAGCTACGTCTTTATCTATACGTTCGCGAATCTTCACCCAGTCACTCAATACCTGCTTGTCATCGTCTATTAGCCATTCACGCTGATAAGGTGCATCAATAAACCGCCATGAAGCGCGTCCCTGATATCTGCCGACAAGTATCGTATATGCGCCATTGTCTCGAATCACTTCATAAAGTATATAAGAGTTTGACTGGCGAAAATAAAATTCATCAAACGATTTCTGTCCCTGTTGAATACCCAAATGCTGTTTATCCGCATTGTAGAAAAACAGCAGTGCCCTCAATACCGTACTTTTACCGACACCCTGAGTCCCCGTGAAATGCACATTCCCGTCTACAGATATCTCTGCATACGGAATATTGGCACTATTGATAAAAATAATCTTATTCAGGTATTTCATCTTCATTTGCAATTTGAATTATTTCAACCAATTCTTCGACATAGCGGAATGCCGAAGTAACCTTAAAGGTCTCATCAAGTTCGCTGATACACTCCGCAAATCCCATGTTCTGCATTTCCTGAAGCAGTTTGTTTACTATTTCAACATTAGACCCCACACCGTATTTCTTGAACAGACGGTTTGCCTTTTCCTTCAGTTCGATATCCAGACTGATCTGTTCTGTCAAATGACTTTTGCGAAACTGATATCCTGCAGCAAATGACTGATTATAGCATTTCAGAAAATCCAGATAGTCAAGCCATTTTGAAAAGCTGTCCAATTTCTGCTCTATCGTCTGTTTACCCTCTCCTATTCTTGAAAAATAGAAGTAACCATTACCAGATTCCAGTTGCAGACCGATTTCCTTGAAGTATTCTGTATAATCTTCCAAATTCTCCTCGATATCCTCATACAGATGACGGACAGAGGCATCTGCACTGTCTACCGAAAGAAACTCTCCCCGGCTTAACCGCTCGTATATTCTTTGAGTATTATTTCGCATAAATTATAGGATATTCAATGTCTTGATAAATTGCATATTCGCCTGTTATCCGGCATTCATCAGGATGCAAGATAACCAACTGACAGAAGAGAGTGGCATGTTCTTCTATGCTACGTTTTACTTTATAGTCATACCTCAGAATGAACTCAAACAGATTATAACTTGATGCTAAAAATGCATTCCAGACTTCGGCAGAATCCACCTCCTTCAGTTGCCGGATATGTTCTTGCAAGTCTTCCTCTGCCAGAGGCCCGGCTTCCGTTCTGGCTGTTTTCTGTATTCCATTCCTTTCGGCAATTCGTCTCAGCAGCTTTACTACCTGATCGTTTTCCCTTAGCATTTCTAAAGACAGGCGAATCTTATTATATTGGCGGGATTCCATCCAAAGAGGATTCCTTTCTTCCAGAACTTTTACAAGGTTCGTGTCAGTCTTGATAAGCAACTGATCTTGCAGGTACTTCAACTTCCGTATCTTTTTGTAAAGTTGATTTTGCAGGTCTATCTGATTGATATAGGAAATAATCTGTCTGTCAATTTCCATTAGCGCATGATAGGCTTCTACAAAATCATGTTTCACATCGCTACACGTTTTTGCCATGTGCGGATCATTGGCCATGATGAAAAAGGCGTGTTCATTATCCATCAGTTTTTCACATTCACGTATCATGGCACGAATGCTATGGCTCTTTTCATCCAGATTCTCCAGTTTCTTCTTTTTGATGACATAATTGGGTTCCTGCTTATAGGCATTGTCCATATTACGCTTCAAATCCACCACATTTTTCAGAGTCCTGAATCCGGTCTTCTTTAAAAGTTGCCGCACACTATCCTGATATCCGGCTTTGCGGTTGGGATTAGTCTCTTGCAAGAAATAACCGATATTCTCTTTCAGGGTGTTGATGCATTCCTGTACGCTTAATACGCTAATTTCCTCATTGACATTCAGCACTTCCTCAAAGAAGTTCAGATAGTCGCTCTCAATCTCAACCGCATTTCCGGATTCCACCAGCACACCATAATCAACCAGCTTTCTCAATCTTTGTTCATTTCCTCCGACAAGGTCAATGGCAAGACCCAACGGAAACTTCATAAGCTTCCGCTTCCCAAACATCTCACTTAGCAATCTTTGCTCACGTGAAAGCGTTTTCGTCAGTTCTTCTATACTTCTAAAATGCGTCAGGACATCCATATATTCAAAACGACCAGTCCATCACGTTCCTTGCGTTGATTTAGAATGATGTTTTTCATTCCCTATATTGTTATTCAAATGCAATATTACTATTTTTCATTCAAATAACAATGTCTGTTGCACAATATATGTACTATTTATGCACTACAAAATCATTATTGAGTAAAATCTTACATCGTTGTGACCAAGAACTGCCATATCATAAAACCTTGTATCCTACGTACACATAGCGGTTTTACTCCTCAAGTTGGGATTCCATACCGACACATTATAAGTTACAAATAAACTGTTCTGAATTTATCGTGCGATGATTGGGGATGAGTTTTCGAGGCATTTTTTGTTTCTGTGATGAGGAAGATAGCGGGCATGCGTGCCTGCTTGCCAAACCATATACCGGTTATCTGCTTTACAGTTTTCATGTGAAGCCCGACACTTATGAGGTCGGTGTCATTTATGTGCATTCGCCCGAACTTCGTAAACTCGGGATAAAGGAACTGCATTTAGTAAAAGCCATAAAAATAAAGAAATAATCCATTGTTCTTTGACATACATATGAAAAATAAGGGGGTTAGATGATAAAAAGCTCTGATTAGAGGCCTAATACGAACGGATTTTTGTAAATTCGCAAAATTTTTAGAAATCCGATATGATAATACAAGGTCCTGAAATCTATTATGCGGCATCCTGCCTGATACTGGTCGTTACGTCACTGTTTTGTGCGTTGGTGCGTTATTTCCACATGTGCCGTCCGTTTGACGAGGAAGAAACCTATTTTTATCCGGCCCGCAAGCTCATCACAATTATCTATGCCTGTTTTGCCTTGCCTGTGGTATGGCTTTTCCGCATGGACAGCCCGGACGCATACTTCTTTATGCGTGTTTTTCTTATGCTGCTGTTGCCCGGTGCGGGCGTGTTGTCGTTCCGCCGG
>NZ_NFJG01000128.1:0-11800 GCF_002159755.1 Bacteroides sp. An269 | reverse complement strand
TCCGCTCCTGTTCTTCGTCAGATAGCCCGCTATCTTCCTCATCACAGAAGCGAAAATGCCTCAAAAACTCATCCCAAATCATCGCACGATAAATTCAAAACAGCTTCTTTTATCTGCTGGCATTTTGAGGATATTCATTTGAAAATCGCCTCTTTGAGCCTTGTAACCGCTTTCAGGGCATCGCCTTGCTCTTCATTGAGCAGGGTGACGAACTTGCTTCCGATGATGCATCCGGCGGCGTGGGTAGAGGCGGCCTCGTAGGTCTGGCGGTTTGAGATGCCGAAGCCTATCATCCGTGGGTTGTGCAGGTTCATCGCCTCGATGCGGCGGAAGTATGCCTGCTTCTGCTCGTTGAAGTCGCGTTGCGCGCCGGTGATGGCGGCAGAAGATACCATATAGATAAACCCTTCGGTATGGCGGTCGATTTCGCGGATGCGTTCTTCGCTGGTTTCGGGGGTAATCAGCATAATGATGCGCAGGTCATAGCGTTCGGCTATGGGACGGTATTCTTCCATGTAGTCTTTGAAGGGAAGGTCGGGGATAATCATTCCGTCTATGCCGCATGCCTGGCAGCTTTGGCAAAAGTTCTCGAATCCGTATTGCATGATGGGGTTGAGGTAGCCCATCAGGATGAGGGGGATGCGTACGTTGTGGCGGATGCCTTCCAATTGGGCGAAAAGGCGGCGTAGGGTCATTCCGCCACGCAGGGCACGGGTGGCGGCGTCTTGGATGACGGGGCCGTCTGCCATCGGGTCGCTGAAAGGGATGCCGATTTCTATCATATCCACACCTTGTGCTTCGAGGGTGCGGATGACATCGGCGGTGTTGTCGGGTGTGGGACATCCTGCACAGAAATAGATGGAGAGGATGTCGTGTTTCTTTTGTTCGAATAGTTGGTTGATACGGTTCATGGTGGTTAATAATTAATAATGTGTTAATTAATAATGTGCTAATGTGATAATGTGTCAATGTGATAATGTGTCAATGTGTTAATTCATTCTCTCATTGCCACATTGTTCATTGATACATTGTTTATTCTCTCTATAAATGCCTTCAGTTTTCCGGCATCCTTTACGGCGGGAGTGATTTCGAAGCCGCTGTTCAGGTCGATGCCTGCCCACTGGGGATGATGGAAACGCCGCAATGCTTCGAGGCTTTCGGGGCAGATGCCTCCGCTCAGCAGAAACGGCACGTCGCCGAGATAGAAGCGAAGCAGGGACCAGTCGAACGCCTTGCCTGAGCCTCCGTGCCCGGCACTCGGGGTGTCAAACAGCAGGTAGTCGCACAAGGGAAGGTAAGGAATGGTCTGCTCCAGGTCGGCAGGCGTGCGAGGTGCGAACGCCTTGATGAGGTGGAACCCGTGGCACCGCAGTTCGAGACACAGCTCAGGGCTTTCGGTGCCATGCAGTTGCACGTAGTCGAGGCGCAGGGCTTCGGCACGTGCGGTTATGGTGTCGAAGCCGGCGTTGACGAATACGCCGACGCGTTTGGCGTGGCGGGGCAGATAGGCGGGTGTGTCCGCCACGAAGCGGGGCGAGCGTTCGTAGCAGATGAACCCTATCCAGTCGGCTCCGGTATTTTCTATGGCGCGGATGTTTTCGGGCTCGCGCATGCCGCATACTTTGATTATCATGTTGTTTGTTGTTTGGGCACCACAGATTACACAGATTTAGTAATATGAACGTCCGTATTTTGTCCAATTTGTTTGTAGGGGCGTATTGCATACGCCCTGATAACGTCTTTGTGGGTTAGTTGGCGCATTCGGGCGTATGCGATACGCCCCTACAGCGGATGTGTGCGGAATTCATTTTTAATAAAATTGTCACTGTGGTGAATGGGTTATAATTAATTATTTTAATCTGTGTAATCTGTGGTGAGTAAATCTGCAATAAACCGGCTTAATGCTTCTCCCGGGTCGTCGGTCTTCATGAAGGTTTCGCCGATAAGGAAGCCGTCGAATCCTGCCTCGCGCAACCGAAGGAGGGTATCGGGGCTGGAAATGCCGCTTTCAGAGATTTTCACTATGCCTCGGGGCAATGCCTCGGCAAGCCGGAGCGAATGGGACGCATCGGTGTGGAAGGTGCCCAGGTGTCGGTTGTTGACTCCCACTACGTCGATGTATTCGTTTAAGTAATCCAGCTCTGCTTCGGTATGGATTTCCAGCAAGGTTTCCAGTCCCAGCGCGTGTGCTTCTTTTGCCAGCGTGAGGCACGCTTGGGGGGTAAGTGCAGAGGCTATCAAGAGGACGGCGTCCGCCTGTACTGCCTTTGCCTGCAACAATTGGTATCGGCTGATGATGAAGTCCTTGCGCAGGATGGGCAGGCTGACCGTAGGACGTGCCGTGCGGATGTCCTTCAAGGTTCCGCCGAAGTATGCCTCATCGGTCAGGATGGAGAGTGCGGCGGCTCCTGCCTGCTGGTATGCGGCAGGTATTTTGCCGGCATCGGCGTCCTGATGAATCCAGCCCTTCGAAGGCGAACGGCGTTTGAACTCGGTGATAATGCCCGTGGGCGATGACTGAAGGCTTGCTTTCAGGCTGCGTGCCGGAACGGGTTCGCCCAGTTGTTTTTCAAGGAAGGCGGCAGATACCACTTTCTCTTGTCCGGCTATCTCGATGCGCTTGTGCGCGATGATTTCTTCTAAAATGTCTTTGCTCATAATTTTTTAGTTGACTAGGTGTTAGGTACTAGGGGACTAGGTTTTTAGATAGTTTGGTTTGTACTGGCAAAACTATTTAGAACCTAGTTGCCTAGTACCTATTCACCTGGTACCTGATTTAATTGTTTATCTCTACGAACTTGCAGAAGGTGCTCCATGCCTTTCCGCTTTCCAACGACTGGCGTGCCAGTGCCACACATTCTTCTATCGGCTTGCTGGGCTCGCGTGCCTGAATGGCGAACGAAGCGTTGATGAGCACACATTCGGTCTGCGCTTTCGTGGCACGGTTGCAGAGCACGTTGTCGAATATCCGGGCGGCTTCCTGCGGGCTTTTCCCTCCCGAAAGTTCTTCCTGGCGGGCAAGCGAGAAACCTAAGTCTGCCGGGCGGTAAATGGTCTCGTAGCGGTTGGTCATCACCTTGAACTCGTCGGTGAGCGAGATTTCATCGTATCCGTCGAGGTTGTTCACTACGGCGAAACCGATACCCAGTTGCTGGAGCGTGTTGGTGTAGAGACGCATCTGGGCGAGGTTTGCCACTCCCAATAGCTGGTATGCCGGCTGGCAGGGATTGATGAGCGGTCCCAACAAGTTGAACAGGGTGCGCACCTGCAACGCCTTGCGCACGCCTGCCACGTGTTTCATTGCCGGATTGAAGAGGGGGGCATGGAGGTATGCCATGTGGCAGGTCTCAATGGAGCGGCGCAATCGGTCGGGGTCGGTAGTGAACCGCACGCCGTGTTGTTCCATTACGTTGCTGGCTCCGCTCACCGAAGTGGCGCCATAATTGCCGTGCTTGGCTACGGTGTAGCCTGCTCCTGCCACCACGAAGCAGGCGCAAGTGGAGATATTGAAGGTGTTCTTGCCGTCTCCTCCTGTCCCCACGATGTCGATGGGGCTGTAGTCGGAGAAATCGACGGGGATGCATGTTTCAAGCAATGCCTGGCGGAAGCCGGCAAGTTCGTCTACTTTGATGCCCCTCATTTGGAATACGGTGAGCAGGGCGGCTATCTGTGTATCGTTGTATTTGCCTTGTGTGATGCCTTTCATCAGTCCGTATGCTTCGTCGTGCGAAAGCTCTTCGTGGGCAAATAGTCTTGTAAGTATTGCTTTCATATTGAGTGGATTGTTTTTTCACCACAGATTACACAGATTTATAAATTAAATTTAATGGGCTGTGTCTGTTTGCGGTGAATGATCGATAATCAATTATTTTATTTTAATCTGTGTAATCTGTGGTGAATGCTCCAGCCAGTTTTGCATGATGCGTTTCCCGTCGGGGGTCAGCACCGATTCGGGATGGAACTGGATGCCTCGGATGTCATATTCGCGGTGGCGCAATGCCATGATGTATCCCTCTTTGCTTAGGGCGAGTGTTTCGAGGCAGGAAGGCAAGGTGTCCTTGTCGACTACCCACGAGTGATAACGCCCTACGGGAATTTCACGAGGCAATCCTTGAAAGAGGTAATCGTCGGCGATGAGGTCTACCGGGCTTTGTATGCCATGGAATACGCTGGAAAGGTTTACCAGTTTTCCGCCGAACACTTCGCCGATAGCCTGTTCGCCCAGACAGATGCCCAGTATAGGCTTCTTTCCGGCATAGGAACGGATTACGTCAAGCAATAATCCGGCTTCTTCGGGGATGCCCGGTCCGGGCGAGAGGACTATCTTGTCGTATGCTTCCAAGTCTTCCAACAGGAATTTGTCGTTGCGGAGCACGGTCACTTCGGCTCCCAATTCTTGCAGTATCTGGCTCAGGTTGTAGGTGAACGAGTCGTAGTTGTCTATAATAACGGTTTTCATTTTTTGAGTTCTTAAGTTTTTGAGTTTTTAAGTTTTTAAGTTCTTGCTTGAGTTTTTTAGTTCTTAAGTTTTTTAGTTCTTGAGTTGGTGTAAGATAATAACTTACAAACTCAAAAACTCAAAAACTTAAAAACTAAAGAACTTATAAACTCTCAGCAATCAGGATGGCTTTTTTCAAGGCTCCCAGTTTGTTGTTCACTTCTTGCAGTTCGTTCTCTTCGTTGCTCAGGGCGGTGATGCCTCCGCCTGCCTGGAACCAAAGTTCGTGGTTGCGGCTTACGAAGGTGCGGATGGTGATGGCCTGGTTCAGGGTTCCGTTCAGCCCGATGAAGCCGATGCAGCCTCCGTATGCACCGCGGTTGTGTGGCTCTATCTCGCTGATGAGTTGCATGGCACGTACTTTGGGGGCACCGCTCAATGTACCTGCCGGAAAGGTGTCGAAGAACGTGCGGATGGGATTGGCGTCGGCGTTCAGCGTGCCGCTTACCCGGCTCACGAGGTGGATAACGTGGCTATAATATTGCGGTTCTTTGTAGAAAGCTACGTGCGTGCCCGTGCAGTTCCGGCTTAGGTCGTTGCGTGCCAGGTCTACCAGCATCACGTGTTCGGCGTTCTCTTTCGGGTCGGCAAGCAGGGCTTCGGTCAGCTTTCGGTCGGTTTCCTTGTTTCCGCTCCTTCGGGTGGTGCCGGCAATGGGGTCGATGGTGGCTTGCCCGTCTTCTATCCTGCAATGGGTCTCGGGCGAAGAACCGAAGATGCGGAATCCTCCGAAGTCGAAGTAGAACAGGTAAGGCGAGGGATTGATGCTGCGCAGGGCGCGGTAGAGCTTGAAGTCGTCTCCCTGGAAATGCTGGATGAAACGTCGTGAGAGTACGATTTGGAACACATCGCCCCGCAGGCAATGGGCGATTCCCTTGCGGATGTTTGCCTTGTGCGCTTCATCGGTCAGGGTACTGGTGGTTTCCCCTATGGGGTGGAAACCGTAGGTGGTATAATTACGGTCGTGGATGGCACGTTCTATCTCGCCAATATGGCTCGGCTCGCTTCCGTCGTTCATCTCGATGAGTACCATTTCGCTCTTGAAATCGTTGAATACGATGATGTACTTATACAGGATGTAGAGGATATCGGGTGCATCGTTCTTGGCTTCGGTGCTGTCTTTCACCTCCACTGGTTCGAAATAGCGCACGGCGTTGAACGAGGTATATCCATATACGCCGCAATAGTCGGCATATTCTCCTTCTACCCGGAAGCGGGAAAGGAAGCGGTTCATCACATCCTCCACCGTACATGCTTCGCTGATAGGAGTTTCTTCGCGCGAGTGGTCGGGATAGATAGCGGTAGCTACATCGTGGCTTACGCTGATGCTGGCTATCGGGTTCAACCCGATGAACGAACGGTTGTTTTCGCTCCCGTGATAGTCGGAGCTTTCCATCAAGGCGCTTTGCGGAAAGAGGTCGCGCACCTTCAGGTAGGTGCTGACTGGTGTATGCAGGTCGCCCAGCAGCACTTTATGATTGGTATGGTAATGGTAGGTCATTTTTTTAGTTAATAATTAATAGTTAATAGTTTAATGTGCTAATAGGCAATGTGGCAATGTGCTAATAGACAATGTGCTAATAGACAATGTGCTAATAGACAATGTGCTAATAGACAATGTGCTAATAGACAATGTGCTAATAGACAATGTGCTAATAAACAATGTGCTAATAAACAATGTGCTAATAAACAATGCACATTCTCACATTAGCACATTCTCACATTAGCACATTCTCACATTAGCACATTCTCACATTAGCACATTTTCATATTTGCACATTTGCACATTATTCAAATACGTTTCCATGTCCTTGTCCCCTCGTCCCGATACGGTGAGCACCACGATGTCTTCGGGGCGGAAACTGACCTTCTCCAGTGCGCCCAATGCGTGTGCCGATTCCAGTGCGGGGATGATGCCTTCCAGACGGGTCAGTTCGTAGGCGGCACGGATGGCTTCGTCATCGTTGATGGCGAGCACCGTGGCACGGTGTTGTGTGGCAAGGTTGGCATGCAGGGGACCGATACCCGGATAGTCCAGCCCTGCCGATACCGAGTAGGGTTCCAGGATTTGTCCATCTTCGTCTTGCATCACGAGGGTTTTCGCTCCGTGTATGATGCCCAGCCGTCCCAGTTGGATGGTGGCGGCAGAGTATCCCGAATGGATGCCCTTTCCGCCTGCTTCGGCGAGTACGATTTTCACCTTGTCATTGTCCAGGTAATGATAGACGGTACCGGCGGCGTTGCTTCCTCCGCCCACGCACGCTATCAGATAGTCGGGATAATCGCGTCCCTCGTGTTCCATCAGTTGTTTTTTGATTTCTTCGCTGATGACCGATTGCAGGCGTGCCACCATGTCGGGGTAAGGATGAGGCCCTACGGTAGAACCTATCACGTAGTATGTGTCTTCGGGGTGGCAGCACCAGTCGCGTATGGCTTCATTGGTGGCATCCTTCAGGGTTTTGTTTCCCGAGGTGACCGGGCGCACTTCGGCTCCTAGCATCTTCATTTTTTCCACGTTGATGTGCTGGCGTGCCACGTCGGTTTCGCCCATATACACCACACATTCCATGTTCATCAGTGCGCAGACCGTAGCCGTCGCTACTCCGTGCTGTCCGGCTCCGGTCTCGGCGATGATGCGTTTCTTTCCCATTCGCCGTGCCAGCAGCACTTGCCCAATGGCGTTGTTTATCTTGTGTGCGCCTGTATGGTTCAGGTCCTCCCGCTTCAGGTAAATCTTGCATCCGTATTTCTCCGAAAGCCGGTTGGCAAGATACAGGGGAGAGGGACGTCCCACGTAGTCGCGCAACAATTGGGCGAACTCTTGCTTGAAATCATCGCTATCCAATACCCGTAGGTATGCATCTTTCAGTTCGGTCACGCATTGGTGAAGAATTTCGGGGATGTATGCTCCGCCGAAATTTCCATAATACCCGTTTGAGTCTACTTGATACTTTTTCCGATTCATATTTTGATTGTTTAAGTTATTGCCAATGGGGATAAAAACAAAAAAGGCTGTCGTAAGAACGACAGCCTTTTTTGTATGCCTTGATAAATGATTGTTGGTTATGAGAACAGACAGATACACACGGACTGGGTTAGCTTACGACTTTGGGAGTAGTAAGTAACGCCACCAACGATATGTATTTGTCATTACTGAGTTCATGAGTTTTTTGTTATGTTTCTGTTTAATTCGGGAGCAAATATAGCGATAATTTTTGAAGATGCAAACAAAATGGGATTTTTTTTGTTCTATATCCATAGAAGTTTATTTGTATAAACAAGAAAAAACAACTATCTTCGTAGTACATATATAATAAGGAGAAAATTATGAAACTATTCGGTTATTCAGTAGTGAGCAGCCTGTGTGCCCTGATAATGGGTATTCTGCTGGTAGTGTGGCCTGAGGCAGCCGTGATTTATTTGGTAATAACGGTAGGGGTATTGTTTTTGCTTCCGGGTTTGTACGGGATATTGGCTTATTTTTCTTCACGTGGCAATGTTTTTCCTGTTGTAGCACTGGGCAGTGCCTTGTTGGGGATATGGTTGATTGTAATGCCGGGCTTTTTTGTCAGTATTCTGATGTATGTGCTGGGCGCGTTGCTGGTGTTCGGAGGCGTCAGCCAGCTGATGGGTTTCATTTCGGCACGCAAGCTCGCAGGTAGTGTCCCAGGCATCTTTTATGTGATTCCGGTCTTGCTCCTGCTGGCAGGCATCCTGATTCTGGTGAATCCTTTCGAAGCGGCAAAAGTGCCTTTCATCGTTCTGGGCGTGTCTTCTATCGTTTACGGCTTGACCGACCTCTTCCGCATCATCCGCTACCGCCAAAAGAAAGAGGCGGGGATAACGGATGTGGAAGTGATAGACGAGCGGAGAGAAGGCTAATAGTTCAGTCCGAACGCCCATAGTGGGACGATGTTGGCGTAGCCGTTCTCGATGTCGTCCTTTACGATATACCCTTCTTGTACGCTTTCTATTTGTTTTTGCCCTTTTTTGCGTCCTCCGATTTCAAATACTTTGCCGTCTATTTCGAAGTCGGAGACGCTGGAACTGGTCACATTGTTTAGCACCCTTGTCTGGTTCATGAAGAAAGTTTCCCTTACATTGCCGATTTCCGCATGTTCGGGCGCTAATGTGTAAATCAGGTTGGAGTTGTCAAGATAAAGCTTTTCCACTTTTCCCAATCCTCGCAGTCCGCCTGTTGTATCATGAAGTTGGGCTATCATGCCTGCCTTTTCCATGTAAATCAAGTAATTCGGAATGTCGTTCCGGCTAATTCCAGTAACTTCCGCCAATTTTTGCATGACGGGCTTGAAAGGCACACTTTTAGCTATTACCATCAAGAGGCTTTTCAGTTTTCTCCCTAAGGCAATGTTGGCCTGTATGTGTTGCGGAATGTCCACTTCCATCGTTTGATTGATGACCTGCATCAGTTCCATTTCATATTCTTCATCTTTGGCGAAAGGGTAATAGCCTCTGCGTAGATAATCTTTGAAAAGAGGCAGCGGATGCTCAACAGGAAGCACGGCTTTGTGCGCCAATATTTCGTTGAGGCTATAAACGGGGGTTTCTATCTGATGGAACAAATGCAGGTATTCGCGGAATGAAAGCCCCTGCATGGTGTAAATAGGCATCCTTCGGCTTAGGTCGGCAAGCCCTTTGTATATATCAAGGATAGACGAACCGGAGATAACCAGTTGCAAGTCATCGTAACTATCGTAAATCTGCTTAAGCTCTCTCGACCAACCTTCATACTTATGAATCTCGTCAATAAACAAATGTTTCCCTCCCATTTTCACAAAACGGTCCGCCAGTTCCACAAGCTTATGTTCGGCAAAATACAGATGGTCAGCAGATACATAGAGTGTATCTGCCGGATTGAGATTGAATTTAATATATAGGGTGTCCAGTTTAATGTTCCCAATTTAGCCCACATTTTTGAGCTGTTTGGTGCGTACTGTAACCCAGTTTGTGGACATGTGATTATTAGCAAAAGTATCAATGTCCTTTAGTTTAACATTACATAAGCGCTCTTTGAAATTAAATGTCTTAGTGGCAGATTTGTTCTCTAGTTTTGCATGTAACGGTATAAACAGGACAAAAGGAGTTATGCCATACAGTTTGTTTGGCGACTTTTTTTGTTTGAAAACACCGAATGTTGATTCAATGATATCAGAAGAGATGTTGCGTGATTCATAAATATCATTCAACTTCTCTTCCTGCTGTTTAAGGTATTCCAAAATCTTGATTCCAAGCATAGCTCTACGGTTGTTTGCATTGCCTATTATGTGCCGCGTAATATAATTCTTGCATTTCTTACTGTTAGCAAGATTAAAGCCTTCTGTTTTACAGATTGTTTCTATGTGCTCAACAGCAGCAACGGCGGTCTTCAATTCAGCCAATAGCTCCTTATAATCAAGGACAAAGGAGTATGCATCCTGCATTTCCTTTGGGAGGCTAGCAAAACAACCAAGCATCTTGTTGCCCCAATCAACCCATGAGTTCATATTCATGAATCTGGCAATACTACGCATATTGGGTGGTAAAAGATAAGCCTTGTCTGTAAGATGATATTGCAATCTGACCTTTCCAAGAATAGTAGTAAAGTTCACGAAATCAGGCTCGTTGCCATAAGCATGTTTCAAACATGTACCCATGGCATGACTGATGTCGATATGGTGCAACAATCCCGATTGCGAAATTCCGTTTGTGAGATTATGGGCCTGGTCGCTGATTACATATTCAGGTTTAGCCCCGTTCTTCTCAATGGACTTTTCAATCTCTTGCTTGATGTCGTCTCCTTTAAAGCAGCCGCAGGATTTCATGCTGACAACCGTAACGTCCTCATGCTTAAGAGGATGTCCGGGATGTGCGGCGGAAACGCCCAGAATCAAAAGAAGTTTCTCCCGATTGACCATAATACTTTCGTCAATGATATACGCAAACTTTTTATCTGTAGGTTTATTATCATTTTCGTAAGTGGATAATCCCAGCTTCTTCATCCAATTCTCTACGGTATTATAGCATGGAACCTTGCCGCATTTTCCTTCAAGCACTTCGTTGAAAATTTCCAGAATCTTAACAACGGTGCGGAGGCCGCAGTTGGTACGAATGTAAATCAATACACAAAGTTGAACAATCAGAAGAGAGTATCTATGTCCGGGAATATGTTCGATAACAATTTCATTTGTTCTTCGGTCACAGTCACGGTCTTTACGTCTTTTTTTTTAAGTTCCTTTCTCGCTTCTTTAAGCTTAGCCTCTTTGGCTGCTTTTTGAGATTTCAGTTTGGCATTTTCTTTACGAAGACGTTTTACCTCTTCTTCCAGGGTCTCTTTATTGGATTTTGAATCTGATTTTTTCATTGTTTTCAGTTACTTAATTATTCTACTAAACTACTAAATATCAATGAAATACACAAATTTTCAAAAAACTATTTTGCCTGCTAAAGTGTTAAATTTCAGAGCATAATATGAACACTAACAAGGGCGTTTGATACTGCTTTTTTAGGAACGTAGAACTGGACACACTATTTAATATACTGCAAAAGCATCGTAGACTTGCCCACTCCCCGCGGTCCGACAATCCCGAAAGCACGTCCGTTCCATTTGATTTGGTTGTACTGGTAACGAAAGAACTCGGTAGGCGTATGTTTTAGTTTCCGGTTGAAAAACTCATATAGTTGTTCCATAATCGTGTGGTTTAGAAAACAAAGATACGGTTTTTGCATGAAAAAAATGCAGAATTCCTCGAAAACTGCACGAAAATGATGCAGAGTCTGCATTCCAGCGTCCGTTGGCATACTTATTTCCATGAAAAGTCTTGGTACATTTGGCTTTGCAGCTGGGTGATATTCTCTTTGCAGGCATCTAAGTTTTATATTCCGGCTGGCGGAACGTACATTCCATGGGCTGGAATATACGTTCCACGGCGTGGAATGTATGTTCCAGCCCATGGAATATAAAACTTATATAGCTGTGAGTGGATTATTAATTGTCTTTTTGAAGAAAATGATTTTGTGTATCAGGAAACAAAAGATTATTTTCGATAGAGATTCAGAAGCTGTTTTGATTTCATTCGATAAATTTGTTAAGCATGATTTGTATGAATGCAATCTGTACCATAGCTTCCGCAGTTTCAGCAAGGAATTCATAATCGATGGTCAGCCTTCTGAAGTTTTCCAGCCATGAGAAAGAGGGTTCCACAATCCAACGTTTGGGCAGTACCTGAAATTTGGACGGACATTCGTCCGGTCTGAGTACGACCTCCAATATCCATCCGAATTTCTTCTTGACCCAATCAGCCA